>CAZRNU010000041.1:0-22819 GCA_964601515.1 uncultured Bacteroidales bacterium
TGAGAGAAGAAAATAAAAATGTGCTTTTAATTGACGTAAAACCCCTTTCGCTTGGAATTGAAACACTTGGTGGCGTAATGACTAAGCTAATAGAATCTAACACGACTATTCCAACTAAAAAAGCTGAAGTTTTCTCAACTGCGGCTGACAGTCAAACATCAGTTGAAATACATGTCCTGCAGGGAGAAAGACCAATGGCAAAAGACAATAGGACTATTGGCAGATTCCATCTTGACGGCATTCCGCCTGCGCCAAGAGGAATTCCTCAGATTGAAGTTACATTTGATATTGACTCAAATGGTATATTAAATGTATCTGCAAAAGATAAAGCAACAGGAAAAACTCAGAATATCAGAATTGAAGCTTCAAGTGGATTAAGCGATGAAGAAATAAGCAGAATGAAAAAAGAAGCTGATGAGAATGCTGAATCAGATCGCAAATTGAAAGAGGAAACTGAGAAGATTAACTCAGCTGATAGCATGATATTCCAAACTGAGAAACAATTGAAAGAGTTTGGAGATAAAATTCCTGCTGACAAAAAGGCTGCTATTGAAAGCGCCCTTGAACAACTAAAAGAAGCTCATAAAAATCGTGATCTTGCCGCTATTGACAGTGCTTTAGCAAATATTAATCAGGCATGGCAAGCTGCTAGTACTGACATGTATCAAGCAACACAAAACTCGCAAGGACAAGAAGAGCAACCTCAAGGTGAGGCAAAAGCAGAAAAAGGAAACGAAGGAGATGTAACAGACGTTGATTATGAAGAAGTGAAATAGAAGATGATATATAAATAATTCAAAAAGAGGGTTGAAATATTCTTCAGCCCTCTTTTTTATTAACCAATCAAACCAAAACCAAACAACATTATTATATAAATTTCTTCACAACTGCAAGAGCTTTATCATAATCAGGATGTTCTCCAATTTCTTTTACAATTTGAACATGCCTGATTATATCTTCACGGTCGATTACTATAATAGCACGAGCAAGCAACCTGTACTCTTCAATAAGCAGGCCATATTTAACAGCAAAATCAAGGTCTTTATGATCTGATATTACAGCAATATTTTTCACACCTTCTGCCTCGCAAAAACGCTTCAAAGCAAATGGTAAATCTACAGAAACTGTTATAATCTGAACATTCTTCAACTTGTCAGCTTCTTTATTAAACCTTAAAGTTTGCGCAGAGCAAACGCCGGTATCAACACTGGGAACTGAAGATATAATTCTAACTTTTCCGGAAAAGTCACTTAATTTTACATGTTTTAAATCCTGCCCAATACAAATAAAATTCTTTGCATTTATTCCAACTTTTGCCGATTTTCCTAATAAAGTTACCGGATTCCCTCCGAAAGTAACCAAATTTGTGCTTCTTTTCATCTTATTAGTTTTAGAGTATTAATTTTGTGTTAATTTACAAGCTTCAAATCTAATTATTTTTATTTTTTTATATGTTAATTTTAAGACAATTTTTAGTATTCAAAACGTTTATAGTTATAATTGAACAATTTAAGAAATCAAAAAATGCCTTATAACGGATTCAGAAACTTCATTCAAACCTTAATTGAAACAGATAATATTGATATTATCAATGAATTTGTTTCACCTGACTTAGAAATTAGTGAAATAACCGACCGCTATTGTAAAAACAAAGGAAGAGCTATTTTGTTCACAAACACCGGAACAAAATTTAGTATAATCACAAATGCAATGGGAAGTGAAGAAAGGATATGCCTTGCATTAAATACAAATAATCTCGACGATTTTGCAAAAGACATAAAAGAACTATTCAACACATTCAACAAACCTCACTCTTCATTTTTAGAGAAGCTAAAACTATTGCCTAAATTAAAAAAGATTGGAGGTATGATGCCTAAAGTTATATCAAAAAGAGGCAAATGCCAAGAAGTAGTAATGAGTGATCTGGATATTAACCAACTCCCTATTCTAAAAACCTGGCCATATGATGGTGGGAAATTTATTACCCTTCCTGTTGTTCACACCAAAGATCCTGAAACAGGGAAAAGAAATGTTGGAATGTACAGGATGCAGGTATTTGGCCCTGACACCTGCGGAATGCATTGGCATAGACACAAAGGCGGAGCAAAACATTTCGACAAATACAAGAAGGCCGGATTAAAAATGCCAATTGCGGTTATTTTAGGCGGAGACCCTGTATACACATATGCAGCCACGGCACCAATGCCTGACAATTTCGACGAATATCTTTTAGCAGGTTTTATGAGAAAAAAACCTGTAAAACTTGTCAAATGCCTAACACAAGATATTGAAGTGCCGGAAGACGCCGATTTTGTAATAGAGGGATATGTAGACCCATCTGAGGATTTTTTATTAGAAGGTCCTTTTGGCGACCACACAGGCTTCTACTCACTAGCAGATATGTATCCGGCATTTCACATAACAGCTATTACTCACAGAAAAGATGCGGTATATCCGGCTACTATCGTAGGGATTCCCCCACAAGAAGATGAATGGATGGGAAAAGCAACAGAAAGGATTTTCCTTGCTCCAATGCAATTGGCAATAACCCCGGAAGTTACTGATATGAATATGCCGGTAGAAGGCGTATTCCATAATATTGTTATTGTAAAAATAAAGAAAGAATACCCAGGACATGCATCCAAAGTAATTAATTCATTGCTAGGTGCCGGACAGATGATGTTCAGCAAAATTTTAATTGTTGTTGATGACGATGTTGACATTAATGATTATGTGGAAATTGGTAAATGTATTTCAGAAAATGTTGACATATCAAGAGACATTCACATAGGGAGTGGTCCAATGGACGTTCTGGATCATGCTGGAGATAAACCTTCGATAGGTGGTAAAATGGGCATTGATGCTACAAGGAAATTCAGTGAAGAAATAAATCATACTATTATTAATGAAAAAAGGCATGAGTTTAACTCTGAAATTTTCTCGAAAAGATTGTTTGAAAACTTCCCTGAAGCTAAAGCACTAAACACTGACCTTTTTAGAATCGGCATTAGGGTTATATTTATTGGAGTTAAAAAAAACAAATCAGGGATAATCAGAAAAATGCATTCAGAAATATGCAGTTATAAAGAATCAGAAGGAATTTTAAGCATAGTATATATTGATGATTTAGCTGACATAACCGATATTAGAATGTTAATTTGGAGAGCAGCAAATAACTTCGACCCCAGAAGAGATAGTATAATCATTCAAAATAATTCAGCAAATATTATTGGCATTGATTCAACACGAAAGTCAAAAGAATTCGACGGATTTCAGCGACCATGGCCGAATATTGTTGTAATGGACGAAAACACCATCAAAACTATTGATGAAAAATGGCCAACATTTGGATTAAAGGAATTTTACCCATCACCATCAAAGAAATATATGAAACAGCAATATAAAGGGAAAGCAATTGCTGAAGATTAGCTATTGCCTGTCGAAAAAGGGATTTTTACTTGATGCGGCCAAAGGTATTCCAAAAATAATATTATAATTACTATCGAGAAAATTCAACTCTCTCGCTGCCATTCCAATAGTGTACATTATACGGTTATCCAATCTTAAATCAGCAGCTCTAGAAACAGCCGAACCTAATGCTATTCCAAGATCAATAACATTAAATACACAGGGAGTCTGTGGATGATTATTTTTCTCATCGCAATTTGCGAAACCACACAACCCACAATATTTTAAACCGACAGGACTTATCCGGCATCCAATTATTAAAATAGCGAGAGCGCCATCAAGAATATTCTGAGCATCTCTCATAAAAAACCCAACATCATTATTGTTGCCGATTTTTTTCATGACATCAGCCAATGAAGTTATCTCATTCTCGGTAATCACAACAGCTGCAATATTGTCTAACCCCCTAGCTTTGGGGGCAGTTCTAGCTGCTACAATTATTTGCTGTGCTAAGTTTTGAATAGAATCTTTAATAATTTCGTTTTCTTTTAAAACTGCCATTGCTAATTATCAGTAAACTTTGCAATACTTTCAATATATCTTATTGTAAGAGTTTTATTAGGAGACACTTCCTTGTTTTTAGCAACAATAATTTCAACAGGCTTACCTTTTGAATTTCCTACAACCGGTTTATTGTATAAATCACATCTATGCAAGAATAAAACAACATCTGATAATTCATTGAGATATTGAGGAATGTCATTAAAATCAGGCTTTACCTCGGATATAATGCCGGAATATAATTGTTGCTGAGAAAACAATAATACAGGAATATTTAAATCTCTGGCCAATTCTTTAAGAGATTCAACAATAATTCGGAATTTTTCTTCGATTGGCATAGTCTCATTGCTTACTGTTGAAATTAATTCAAGATAATCAACAATTATAAGCTTAACATCATTTAATTGCTTAAGATTAATAGCCTTTTGGCATAATTCAAAGTGTGTCAATTCTGTTGAATCATTGATAAAAATGTTAGATTTAGCAATTGTATTAATCAGGGTGTTTATATGCTCTTTATCTTCAGCTTTAAATTTGCCATTCTGAATATTATTCAATGACATACCTGTTTCACTTTCAATAATACGCTTAGCTATCCTTTCCTTACTTCTTTCTGCCGAGAAAATTGCTATAGAGTGGTCTTTTTTAAGTGCCAGATTGGTCGCAATTGAAAGTAGTAATGCAGTTTTTCCCATTCCAGGTTTAACTATGATTGTGGTGAGATTTCCATTTTGTAAGCCACCTATTTCTTTATCCAAAATTTCAAATCCGCTGGATATTCCGTTTTCGATTGGTTTAACTTTGAAGCCTTGTCCCAGTGTCTGGTTTACTACATCTTCTAGAGTAGAGAAATCAGCCACTGCAGATTGCTCTGTGACTTCCAGGGTGTTTTCAGTCATACCGATATGATTTAAATTATTTTTTGTTAGATTTTGAGTCCTATACAATGTAGAAAGAGGTCTTATAAAACTGTGAAGATTTCAAGCCTAGCTCATCACAATTTCATAATCTAGGTCAAGCTCATCGACAAGTTCTTTCCATGCATCAAGAAGATCTTCTTCACCTTCAATATAGTTCCAGTAAATTTCGACCTTCTTACCGCCCTTCTTGTACTCATCAATTATTTCAAGTATTTTGAAAAGATACTTGGATGAGCTGGTATTGAAATAATTAACATTGAAATTCACTATAAGAGTTCTGTCTTGAGTTTGAGTGAATTCTTTTACCCAATCAGTGAGAGGTTGAAAAAATTCAATTGCATTATCCGGATAACTAGTACCTGAAAAAGACATAACTCCGTTAAGAAAATCGAAGTTGATTCCAAAAGTTGTTTTTGTGGGGGCTAATATCAATTCTTTCATATTCTTCCGAATTTTATTGCTTATTATCTTATAAATCTAATTATTTTATTCCTATTAAACAGTTTTTATTAAAACTCAGAAACTTATTTCATTACTCAAAATATCAAATCGCTGATTATCAATCTATTTAAGTTTTCAAAACTAAGTATCATTTACACTGCAAAATATAAAATTAAAAACAAATTCGCAATAATTGTTCAATTCTTTTTTGCAACTTAACAATTTATTGAAATATTTAAACAAAAATAATGAACTATTTCAATCCTTTCTTTGTTTCATATCTAAACAAGAAAAAGTATTACAATTTTTGAAATACTTTTGTTTAAATTATCAAACAACACTTTAAACATAATCCCAGGTGAATAAGTATTCAATAAAAGATCTTGAGAAAATAACCGGCATTAAGGCTCACACAATTAGAATGTGGGAAAAACGCTATAATATTATTGAGCCTAAAAGAACGGTTACAAATATTAGGTATTATTCAGATGAGGATCTGAAAAAACTTATGAACATAAGTACATTAAACAAGAATGGGATTAAAATATCTGAGATTGTTGAGTTATCATCAAATCAGATTTGCGAAAAGATTATTGAATTAAATAGTTCTTACGGTGGAGCAGACACATATATAAACAGCTTGATTATTGCTACTGCGGAATTAAATGAATCACTATTTAATAAGATAATATCCGGAAGTATTGTAAAAAATGGATTTGATAAAACATATACTTCAATTCTGCAACCATTTCTTGAGAAGATAGGCATTATGTGGCAATCGGGCTCAATAAATCCTGCTCAAGAGCACTTTATATCAAATCTCATAAGACAAAAACTTATTGTATCTATAGATAATCTTGAAGAAAGCGAAGCCGACTTTAAAAACAAAATTATTCTGTTTTTACCTGAGAATGAATTGCATGAAATAGGTTTGTTATATTATTATTATCAGCTAAAAAAATATGGATATAAGGTTATATATCTAGGTCAATCGGTGCCTTTAGAAGATCTCAAAAAAGTTCAAATGATAAAGGATGTAGATTATTTTTTAACCATTATTACAACCGGGCAAACGAAAGAAAATCTGAAAGCGTACATAAGCAACCTTTCTGATTTATTCTCAGATAAAATAATTTTTGCAACAGGTTTACAAATTAAAGCTTACAACCACGATTTTCCTTCAAACATTTTACCTATTTCAAACTTAAAGGATATTATAGAAAAAATTAAATAGTTCTTCTTATGTAAGAAAGAATTTATTTCAATAACAATAATGCATACGTCATTTTCAATTCTGCAATCTACCAAATCTCTTCTAAACAACTTATTTATAATGGTTTTAAATAGAATTTATTTCTTTTTTCATTTAACAAGGTTATAACAAAGTATTTTTGAATAACAATTAAATCAAATCGAATTATTTATATATTTGCAACGCATAACAGCTGTCAAATAAGTCTTTCAGCACTTATTAAGCCTACCTTTATATGTTAAATAATGTAAATTTTGTCGAGGGAATATTTTTTCTGTTTAACTTTACGTCAGAATTTGTTAAACAACAAAAAGAAAGGAGTCCAAAAATGACAGCAATTGAATTTAATTATAAGCTATTAAGCTTACAGAAAAATCTAAAATACTTCGCATACACACTTACCTCAAATTACGAAGATGCTCAAGACCTAGTACAGGAAACATATTTAAAAGCTCTAAGCAATAGAGATAAGTTTGCAGATGACACAAACTTGAAAGCATGGACTTTCACAATAATGAAAAACACATTTATTAACAATTACCGCCAGAATGTTAGGAGTAATACTATAGTTGACAAAACTGACGACTTATATTATCTAAACCTTCCAAAGTCTAGCAAAGTAGGTATTCCGGATGCAAATATTTCCGTAAAAGAAATAGAGAGAGAAATTCACAAGATTGACGAAGAACAACGTACCCCATTTGAAATGTATAATGCAGGGTATAAGTACAAGGAAATAGCAGATCATCTTAATCTTAACATCGGAACTGTAAAAAGCAGGATTTTCTTTACAAGAAAAAAACTGATGGAAACATTAAAAGATTTCAGGAATTCATAAAGTATAACCTTAGTCCTGAGCCCAAAGCTTCTAATCTTAAGTTGTTAGAATAATAATAAACGGATTTTCTAAAGACTTGGGGCTTAGGGCTTGGGACTGAAAATACTTTTTACTACTTTTGCGCTACTAAACCTGTTTCCTATGAAAGTTTTCAAATTCGGTGGCGCATCAGTACAAAGCGCGGATGGGGTAAAAAATGTTGCATCAATAATTAGCCAACATAATAACCATCCGCTTCTTATTGTTGTTTCAGCTATGGGCAAGATGACCAACCAACTTGAAATTCTTACCGAAGCTTTTATGGAAAACAATAAGGCATTAAAAGAATCTTCATTTAATGCTATTAAAGATTATCATTATCAAATCCTGAATAATCTTTTTGAAAAAAACGAAAGTGTATTTATAAAAATAGATCAAATTTTTCATCATTTAAAGCTTTATACAGACCAAACTCCGGGAACAAATTACAATTTTGAGTATGATAGAATTGTTTCAACAGGAGAAATTATATCATCTCAAATTCTTAGTCATTTTTTAAATAAAACCGGATTAAATAACTTGTGGGTTGACTCAAGAAATCTTATAATAACAAACGCATCATATAGAGATGCTCAGCCTGATTGGAATCAAACATCGCAAGCTGTAAATAAAAATGTTTTGCCGTACCTATCCCAAAAAACAAATAATGGTAAATATCCAATAGTAGTTACTCAAGGTTTTATTGGAGGTACAACCCAAGGATTTACAACCACTTTAGGGCGCGAAGGTTCTGATTTTTCTGCAGCAATATTTGCTTTCTCAATAAATGCTGAAGAGGTAGTTATTTGGAAAGATGTGCCGGGATTACTTAATGCTGATCCAAAACTTATTAAAGAAACTGTTCTTTTGCCTAATATTTCTTATCAGGAAGCTATTGAGCTGTCGTATTATGGCGCAACGGTAATACATCCAAAAACTTTGAAACCATTGTTGAGCAAAAACATTCCATTAAGAGTAAAGTCATTTATTAACCCGGAAAAAGATGGTTCTATAATTCACAAACTGCCCGTAACAACAAAATACCCTGCTTCCTACATTTTTAAGTTTAATCAGGTTCTTTTATCAATAATGCCGAAAGATTTCAGTTTTATTGCAGAGGATAACCTTTCACTAATTTTCTCATCATTTGCCAGAATAGGAGTAAAAATTAACCTAATGCAAAACTCTGCCATTAGTTTTTCTGTATGTTTTGATAAAGACAAAACAAAAACGCCTGCTTTGATGAAAGATTTGGAAAAGAATTTCAATTTAAGACACAACGATAATCTTGAGCTTATTACTATCAGACATTATGAAAATGCAGGCATTGAGAATATTATAAAAGACAGAAAAGTTTTATTGGAGCAAAAAAACAGAACAACATTACAACTTGTAGTATCGTAAGCTACCCTATTCCCATTTATTTAAACAAATCCAAAATCTTCTCGGCAAGCACGCGCGACAATTTCATATTAGCTTCATGTGTCCAGCCGCCAATATGAGGGGTCAGAATTACTCTGTAATCATGTCTGAGATAAACAAAATCACAATCAAGCATTTCCGAATTTAGTGAATAAAAAGTAGGCGACTCATATTCTATAACATCCAACCCTACGCCCCTGATCATATCCTTCTTAAGAGCCCAAACTAAATCAGATGTTTTCACAACATTTCCCCTGCTGGTATTTAAAAGGATTATTGGCTTTTCAAATTTGCTTAAATAGTCTTTATTTACAAGATTATTTGTTTCCATAGTAAGAGGAACGTGAAGGCTTAAGATATCCGATTCGTTAAAAATTTCATCCATATCAACTTCTTTAACAAACTCATTTCCAAAGCCTTTTTTATATTTATCGTAGGCGATTATATTTGCTTCAAACCCTTTAAGGCGCTGAGCAAATGCTGATCCCATATTCCCATAACCAATAATGCCAACTGTTTTACCGTGTATCTCAAAACCTCTGTTTTCCTCTCTGTTCCATATTGTTTGTTTAACCTGCATACTGGCTCTGCAAATATTCCTCATAAGAGAAAGCAGCAATGCCAATGTATGCTCACCAACTGCATCACGATTTCCTTCAGGTGAATTAAGGCATCTTATACCTTTACTTTCAGCAAATTCCACATCTACATTTTCCATTCCGCTTCCAACACGCCCAATAAATTTTATTTTTTTTGCGTTTGATAATATTTCTTTATTAATCGGGAGCTTGCTTCTAATAATAAGGACATCATAATCATTGATTATTTGAATAAGTTTATGATGATTTATATCCACTTCATAAACACATTCAAAGCCATTTTCAACAAGAATTTTTTCCAATTCAGGATGAACAGGGTCGATAAATAGAATTCTGCCTTTATTCTTCATAAGTATTTATTGCCTTTGTTTCATAACAACTTCAAATGCTTTTAAAAAGTTTTCATTCGCATTTTGGCATGTACTTCCAACTTTTTCTGTAGAAAACTCCTGATAAAAATCGGGGTTCAAGTTCTGTTTCGAGCTATACTGTAATGGTATATTAATTCTAGTTCCTGCAACAGGGTTCTCTGCTCTGTCAAATTTACCTTTATTAGATTTATGTGTTTTAATAAACCAGGAGCAAACACCAAATTGTTGATAAATTTTTCCCCAGGTATCACCTGTTTTAACAACATATATTTCATCAGCGGGTATTACAACTTTGGACGTCTTCGTTGTTTCGACAGCTACTTTTGTTTCTTCAACAGTAGTTTCAGCATCAGTCTTTTCTTCAGTTTGTCCAGAAATTTCAATTCTTTTTGACGGTTTAGGGTCATAAATGAACAAATCATAAACCATATACATAAAAAACAGAATAATAGCCCCTATAATTACCATATTCCATTTAGGGTCTTTAATAATCTTAGGCAATTTTACTTTTTCAAGAAAAGAACCCTTTTCAGTGTCAGCAGATGGGGTAAAAGATCTTTCCTCATTTTCAATGTTGTAAAAATTGATAAGCTGGACCGAAACATTATCATCTCCACAGCTTTGTCCGGCCAGATCAACAAGTCTGCTAACCTTGGTTAAAAGTGGCATTGGATCGGCAAGGATGCTTTTAACTGATTTTTCTGACACACAATTAAGAAACCTTTCAGAGCATAAGAATAAAGTATCATCATCGACCGGAACAAAAGGATGTTCGCAAATAAAAGGGCTTATTTCGTTGCTTGCTCCAAGCAAATTATCTTGAATTTCATCATTAGAAGCTGCCAAGGGATATAGTTTTTTACCATTAAAAAAGTATAATCCATTGCCTCCAACATTTGCAAAATACACCTTATTATCTCTAACTAAAGCAACCATACATGCCGCCTGCATGCCTTCAAAACCTTCATTCTCACCTGCATATTTATGAATAAAGCCATTTGTATAAACAATTGCGTATTGCAGTGCATCAATGGGATTTTCGACATATTCACTTTCAAAGAAATAAGAAATTCTTTCTAAAGCAATTTCAGCAGCTTTAGCATCTTTGGCTTCGTTTGAAACACTGCTACATAATACAAATAAATAATCTTCACCGGGCTCAAAAACTCCACTAACTTCACGGGTTTGTTGTGTTCCTTTATATTCTTGCGAATGAAAAGCGTATTCGAAATTCCTAAGTTTTCTTGTAGCCATAATCCTGTTCTTAAATATGCTGATTGTATATTTTTGTTGTAAAATTAAGAATAAAACAATAAACCACTTAATAAAGCATAATAAATTAGGCAGTTACCATATAATCTATCTTATAACTGCATTTGTAATTGAAAAGAAAACCTCAAAACTTAACTGCTCCGGTCTTTTGCCATGTAGATTATCAGGCAACAGGCTCCAATTAATATCAAAACCCTTCAAAGAATTTCTTAGAGTTTTTCTTCTTTGGTTAAATGCCGACTTAACTACAGAAAAGAATAATTTTTCATCACAAGGCAACTTATACTCTTGTTTTCTTTGCAACCTTATAACAGCAGATTTTACCTTAGGCGGAGGATTAAATACATTTTCGTTAACCTGAAACAAATATTCAACATTATAAAAGGCCTGTGTTAAAACACTTAGAATACCGTAAACTTTATTACCCGGCACTGAACATATCCTTTGAGCCACCTCTTTTTGAAACATGCCTACCATTTCCGGAACAACATCCCTGTTTTCTAGTATTTTAAAAACTATTTGAGTAGAGATATTGTATGGGAAATTTCCTATAACGGCAAATTTTTCTAAATCGAATAACTTTTTGAAATCTAGAGCTAAAAAATCAGACTTAATAATATTTGAACTGTGAGATGGATATTTATGAAGCAAAAACTCAATTGACTCATTATCTATTTCAACACCAAACCATTTATACTTTTCTTCTGAAATAATAATATCAGATAAAAATCCCATTCCCGGGCCTACTTCAATCACATCTGAATAGTTACTGTAGCCGGTGAGGCTATCTACTATTTTAGTCGCTATGTTTTTATCTTTTAAAAAATGCTGACCTAAGCTCTTTTTGGGTGTAACAAATTCATGCATATAATATCAATTTATTATGCTTTCTCTTAGTCTGCGAAAATGATTTCTGGAAGCAACCGCATTAATACTTCCCGGATATGATGTTAGCAATTGTTGATACAAACTCATTGCCTTCTGAGGGTCGTTAAGATACTTTTCTAATAATTCGGCTCTAAGAAACAAAGCTTCATCAGCAAGCAATCCATCCGAGAAATGTTCAACAATAAAAGCCAAAAGGCTATCGGCATCATTATATTGCCCATGTTTAAGTTTTATTTCAGCTTTTGAAAACAAGACGTCATCAATTATTTGATGAGTTGGATATGTTGAAGAGATGCTATCAAGGACGACTTTTGCTTCCTCAAATCGGTTCATAAACAACAACCTCTCAGCTCTTGAAAACATTGCAAGTGGCTTTGTATCTTCATCAAAGTCAATATTATCCTGAATTCTTAGCGATAGTTTCATTGCATCATTAGCTATTAGCTTTGAAGTAGCTGCTTTTAAAACATCCAGTTGAGCTTTAGCCCAATCAAACTCACCAATAAAATAAGAAAGGCGCGCATTTTTAAATCTTGCTTCATGTGCAATTGGATCGTCTTTAAAAGATCTGTCGACCAATGCATATAGCAAATTTGCTTCCCAGATATCCCCGGTTAGCACTAAAATATCAGCCAACTCAATTCTACATTCCGATTTAATTCTATTTGAGAGAGTAGGCGTTTCAATGGCTTTTTCAAGAAGAGAAATTGCCTCATCCGTTTTCCCAAGAAAAAATGCTTTTAAATTGGCTAAATTTCTTAATAACCTAACAGACTGTGCGTGCAATGCAATTTCTTTTAATGCTTCTTCATATTCCTTTTCTACCGGATATAAGAATTCTTTATCAAATCTGTGTTCGGAAACAGCCAGTTGGAATTTTGCATCAAGCAACCCAATATAAGCATCCAGATAATATTGATATTCCTTACCAAGCGATATTACATAATTAAATGCATCAATTGCAATACTAAATTCTCTGTTTGATAAACAAAGCCTAGCAACATTAATAACAATTTCACCACCTCTCATCATTCTCCTGTCAAGAATTCTAGCCTGATTAAATGCAAGAGAAAAATCCTTCTGCTGAATAGACAGCCACATAAGCATTTCGGAATAGATAAAATTAGATGGTTCTTTTTGAGTTTTGGAAAGTAAAACTTGCCTTAAAGCACTGTTTTTACTGTAATCCGGATCACTATTAATTTCATCCTGCAGAATACCCTGTGCTTGCTCAAAATAAGACTGCCCTAGATTCAGCATATCAACATACTCATCCATCATAGAAACATAATCCTTCTTTTTTTCATATATTTTCGCGACATACCTATTAAAGGGCTGCATATTACCAAACTTTTTTCGTCCATTTCTATATGCATCGAGAGCATAATCAAGATAACCCCTTAGCTCGAATGCGTCAGCGAGAGCAATAACATGACGAGGAGAAGGCATTTCCGATGAAACAAGATTGTCGAATTGCCTTTTTGCTCTTCTTTGGTTACCACTCAAATCATTAATCCATCCATCATCAACAGAATATCTAATCTGGTCAGGATAACGTTTCACTTGATCAGTTATAACTTTTTGAGCCTGCTTAAAGTCCTTCAATTGAATATAACATTCCAAAAGGTTGTTATAGAACACAGGAGATGCAGGGTTTTTCTCGAAAAGGTCGCGATATAAAGAAACTGCTTTTTCATATTCTTTACTTCTAAGATATTGGGCAGCCAATAGCTCATCTGTATTCTGTTGAGCAACAGAAGTTCCAAATGAAGCAATTAAAAACCCAATTATAAAAAAAGCACGCATTATACACTATTTGGATAATACAACAATTAATCAACGTATTCGAAACCAGTATATTTTATTAGCGCTTTAGGGATTTTTATACCCTTGTCTGTTTGGTTATTTTCCAATAAAGCAGCAACTATACGCGGAAGAGCCAAAGCACTACCATTTAGAGTGTGTGCAAGTTGAATTTTCCCTTCAGGATTTCTATATCTCAACTTCATTCTGTTAGCCTGAAAAGCTTCGAAATTAGACACAGAGCTAACCTCAAGCCATCTTTTCTGAGCCGCAGACCAAACTTCCATATCGTAAGTCATTGCAGATGCAAAGCTAATATCACCACCACAAAGTTTTGCTACTCTAAAAGGAAGTTCAAGCTTACGAAGAAGACTTTGAACGTATGTTGACATTTCCTCAAGAGCTTTATAGCTATTTTCGGGAGTAGTAATTTGAACTATTTCAACTTTATCAAACTGATGTAACCTGTTAAGCCCCCTAACATCCTTACCGTAAGATCCGGCTTCTCTGCGAAAACATTGAGAGTATGCAGCACATTTTAGAGGCATTTCATTTTCATTAAGAATCATATCCCTGAAAATATTAGTTACAGGCACCTCTGCTGTTGGAATAAGATAAAAATTGTCAATCTGAACATGATACATTTGACCATCCTTATCAGGAAGCTGACCTGTTGCAAATGCAGAAGCCTCATTTACCATAAGAGGAGGTTGATATTCAGTATATCCTGCATTAATTGCTTCCTCTAAGAAAAAAGATATTAGTGCTCTTTGAAGTTTCGCTCCCTTGCCTTTATATAAAGGGAAGCCTGCTCCAGTAATTTTTGTACCGAGTTCAAAATCAATAATATTGTACTTTGCTGCAATTTCCCAGTGAGGAAGAGCTTTTTCATCGAGATTTAACACTTCTCCTTCAGAATAAACTATTGCATTATCTTCAGAAGATTTTCCATTAGGAATTGAAGCATTAGGCATATTTGGGAGCAGCACTAAAATTTTGTTTTGATCTGCAGAAAGTTCTTCAAGCTTTATTCCCAGGTCTTTTGCTAATTGCTTAAGCTGAACGGTTTTGTCTTTAAGTGCTCCTGCCTTATCAGCCTGACCAGATTTAAATAATTCACCAATCTCTTTTGAGATTGCATTACTTTCTGCTAAAACATCATCAAGTTGTTTTTGGGTCTCTCTTCTTTTTGCGTCTGTATCAAGAAGATTTTTGATGAGATTGCCGGCATCAAAGTTTTTTATTTTAAGTCGCTCAATGACTTCCTTGCTATTTTCTCTTATTTTAGAAATTTCCAGCATAGTATTAAAAGATTATATATTGATAAAAATAAATAAAGCCGCTCCACGATTAAGATCACGGGCGGCTATAATTTACGTATTCTTTTTCCTGTTTTTTACTATTCTTCGGTAGCAACAGGTTCAATGTTAACGAAAGATTTGTTATCAGCCTTCTTTTTGAAAACAACTTTACCGTCAACAAGCGCAAACAAAGTGTGGTCTTTGCCCATGCCGACATTTTTGCCTGGGTTATGAACAGTACCTCTTTGTCTAACAATAATGTTACCGGCAGTAGCTATCTGGCCTCCAAAAAGCTTAACGCCCAGTCTCTTACTGTGGGATTCCCTACCGTTACGCGAACTACCTACTCCTTTCTTATGTGCCATATCAATTTAATTTTTTGTGTTAAACAATAATTAAGCAACAATCTCAGCAATTTGAATTTGCGTCATAGGTTGCCTGTGGCCATTAAGTTTCTGATAGCCTTTTCTTCTTTTTTTCTTAAAAACCAGAATAGTGTCTGATTTAACGTGTGCTAAAACTTTTGCTTTAACTTTAGCACCGTTCACAACAGGAGCGCCTACTTCGATCTTTTTATCATCAGCAACAAGAAGTACTTTGTCGAATTCAACTTCAGCACCAACTTCCTGTGCAAGACGATTTACATAGATCTTCAGGTCTTTTTCAATCTTAAACTGCTGTCCTGCTATATCTACAATTGCGTACATGTTTATAATTTTATTTGATTGATAATAACTTGAATATTGGGGTGCAAAGATATGTTTTTTTTTAATAAGATTTTATTTTGTGGTAAAAATTTTTACTAATAAGAATCTGGTTCAACTATACACGCTTATTAGTTATTGATTTTAAAAAATTAAATTACTCTTGAATTAATATATTAGTTGTAGCTTCCTTTTAGGCCGACAAAAAGGCCAATATTATTATGAAAATAATTATTATATAACAAAGATGAAGGAGGCACATCAACTTTGTTTCTCATATACTCATATTTAATATTTGAGAAAAAGCTTATATTAGAGTATAGCTGTTTTTCGAAGCCAATAGAAGCAAAATAACTTATCGCATAATTTTTCCCAAATAAAGTAATGTAATTACCACTGGCGTTCTGAAGAATATCATTATGATAAACGCTAATAAACCAATATTGAAATTCATTTGCCAAAATAGCATTACCACAGATACCGGCAGACACAACAGGTTGATAAGGTAAATTTTTAAATTTTACATTTAAAGACATTGGAGCTTTCAACTGACTCAATCTAAAAACAAATTTATCCTTCCTGTAATGATCCTCAGTCCATATTGGTGAAATAATTTCAAATTCTTGCAACTTTGCAGATAAATAAGACAGCCCTAGCCCAACCGAAAAATCATATTCAAAATATTGCTTTCCTATTTCTATTGAAACCTCAGGCATTATTGTATAACCGGAGGCATAACTACTCCCTACATAATCAAACACTTCAGGAATCAAATCCAGAGCAATATATGTTCCGACAACACCTAGTCCGGCATATGATTTTGTAAATAACACTTTATTTCTAACATATTTCTCGTAATCCACATCAATGCATTCATGATACTTCATAAGAGTTTGAGAAATATCATTTGCATTAAATTTGGTTCTTGAAACCCTTTTATTTAAACTCGGACAATCGGCAGTAACAGAGAGCAAAACGTTTATATATTCTTTATTAGCTTTTGTTTTTTCAGTATTAATTGATTCACTATCTAAAACCATCTGTTCATTATTTTTCAACAGCAAATATGTTTCATGACCGGATTTATGCACATATAAATTGTCTTTATAACTTAGTAATGATATTTTTCCGTTTAATAACACCTTCAAAAACATTGGCTGTATAGTCTCATTGTTAACACCATTGCTAGTATCAGAGTCTGAATTTTTCAAAGCTTCTGACATTTGGACAAAAGCTGCCCTAAATGAAACATCTCCAAATCCGTATTCTTTTATTTCGTATGGAGAATAATCTATTACCTCATCCTCAAGTGAATGCTTAAACCTACACTGATAATGATTTTGATACTCTCTTTGGTTTAAAACAAATCCAAAAACTGTATCATTATTGTTATTTATTAAATAACCATGAATAAACCCAAATGGAAGATTACTCCCAAATGAGTTTACTGATGCAGACATAATAACAATCCACATAATACCTATTAAGGCAATATATTTAAAACTATTGTACATTGCAGAAATTCATTTATTTAAAAATATAATAATTTGGTTTTTTGAAACAATCCATAATTACTTAGAATCTGATAATGCTTGCTTTAAGTTTTATATACCATGTATTAAAATAATATCCGTCATAAGAGAAAATATATGGCTTATTAAATTCCATGGCTATAAATCTGCTTCTAACATAATAGTACTTTATTCCGCCACCAACATTACCCCCATAAAACAATTTTGGAATATCTAGAAAATCTCCCTCTTCATTTATTTGAGCTCCCGAATTTCCCAAAATGGTTTCTCTTAATTTACTGCCTGAATTAAGATTAATAAAAACTTCAGGACCTAAAAAAATGTATGGAACAATAATATTTGTGTTAAAATTATAAATTGGCGTAACACTAACATTGACGCCGGATGCATTAAGCCAAAACTCCTGCATCTTGTAAGAGTTTGCAGTTTTAAAATCATATTCAAAACCGGAGTATTCTGCTGAAATCATGAGGTCAATTCTTGTTTTAGACCATAATGGCATTTCATAAAAAACTCCATATTTCTTAGAAACATCTCCCATTATCATGTGAGTAACAGATGATTTAGGAAATGCTTTTAATGTCATAGTCAGATCTGAATTCCCATATGAATAAGCATAACCCAATTGATGCATAGGAATATTAACACAATTTTCATTATTAATAGCCATAACAGCAAAGCTTAAATCCAGCATTCTAAATCTCAAATTCGTGATTTGCCTTTTCCATTTCCTATTGCATGCAGGATAATTATCTAGAATAGTTTTACTATAGTTTTCTTTTGTAATCTCAATTAATTGATTTGTTTCAAGAAAAAATCTATCCTCATGACCTTTAAGATACAATAGATTAACCCGACCCGAAACGACCAACAGCAAAAAAACATTTTGTTTTATATCATTAAAAACAATACTTTTTGAAACATATTTATATCCTTGAGTATCATTAATCTCAGTAACTTGATCTGCAGTGAAGGTTCTTAAACGGCCGGTTGCATCTTTAACTGACACTAGGCCGGGGGTTTCGTTATTAAAAAATATTTGCCCATCTATTGTTTGTTTTTCTTTAGTAAGAATAAATCCGTAAGTTTCTTGCTGGGCGAATAGGCTGCTCAGCATGGTTAGACTCATTGTTATAAAACAAAGGAAACTGATTTTGCCCATATATTATATCTTTAATTTGCAAACAATACAAATATATAAACATTATTTACAAAACAAGAAAACAATTTACTCTATCTCCTATTGGCCATATATACACCGGCAAGAATAATAGCAATCCACAGCAAGAAAATCAGGAGAAAATTTTCACCGTCTAATATTCCCCAAAGTATTGCAATAATAGGCATAAGGTAAGTTACACTTGAAGCAAATACTGCGGTGGTCCTTTTGATTACCTTTACATTTAGAATAACTGCGAAGGAAGTACCAACAAACGATAACACTACGACAAAGCCAAAACTTGAAAAAGCATAATTATGAGTTTGCATTATAAAGATAAAATCAGTAAACGCGAGTAAAAATATGGCTGCGGGAAGTCCAATAAATAAAAACGCAATAGATACAATTGTAAGAGTATCATACTTACTAAGAAACTCTTTAATAATATTCATATTGAGTGCATACATAATTGTTGCAGCAATAATTGCAAGAGAATAAAAGGAATTTACCACCAAATTACCATTTGAGCTTGACCACAATAATCCAATTGCTCCAAGCAGACCAATAATAATTCCTAAAATATTAAACCATCTTGCTCTCAGAGAAAAGAATGCAACTCCGACAATCAGAGTAAACACAGGAGTAAGCGAGTTTAGAATTCCGGCCATAAGGCTGTCCAGTCTGGTTTGAGCTATAGCAAACAAAAACGCCGGAATACCATTGCCAAGCAGGCCTGCTATGAAAAATATTTTAAGGTCTTTTCTCTTAACGTTTTTGATTTTACTTATAGCAAAAGGCAATAACACCAATGAAGATAGAGCAACTCTAAGAGCCCCAACCTGAAGTGGAGAAAAAGCTACTAGCCCCCTTTTTATAAAAATAAAAGAACTGCCCCAAACGAAAGTTAGAAAAATAAGAGTTGCCCAATCGATAAACTTCGGGCGATTATCTGTATTCAATGTTAGAATATATAATGGTACAATGACTTTCGACTTTCGACTTTCGACTTACGACTTACGACTGCCGACTTACGACTGCCGACTTACGACTTAGCCCCACGAAAGTAATAATTTTTTAATTCGCATAGTTTGGTTCAATAAAATTTCATATCTTTGCCCTCCGTTTTTAATAAAATTTTATTTAACAATCTAAAAATCAATAAAATGTTAAAACAGTACGAAACCGTTTTCATTATGACTCCCGTTTTGTCTGATGAACAGATGAAGGAAACGGTAAGTAAGTTTCAAAAATTCTTAAAAGAAAAAGGCGCCGAGATCGTTCATGAAGATCACTGGGGCTTACGCAAACTTGCCTACCCTATCCAGAAAAAATCAACAGGTTTTTATCACCTGATTTATTTCAAGGCAGAAGGTAGCCTAATTGCAGAGTTGGAATTAGAATTTAAGCGTGACGAACGCATTATTCGTTTCTTAACTGTATCTCTCGACAAGCACGCTGCTGCGTACAACGAGAAAAGGAGAAAAGACAAAGAGGTACCAACTCCCCAGGAATCTTAATTAAAAATTTAAATTTGAATTGATTATGGCAACTCAGCAAAATTCAGAAATAAGATATCTGGCGCCAATCGCAGTTGATATCAAAAAGAAGAAATACTGCCGCTTTAAAAAATCGGGCATAAAGTATATTGACTACAAAGACGCGAATTTTCTATTAAAATTCGTAAACGAACAAGGAAAAATTCTTCCTCGTCGTCTTACAGGTACATCTGTAAAATATCAGCGTAAAGTTTCAAAAGCTATAAAAAGAGCAAGGCATCTGGCTATTTTGCCATTTGTTGCAGACTTATTAAAATAAGGAGGTAAAAAAATGGAAATTATCTTAAGAGAAGACGTTCCTAATTTAGGATTCAAAGACGATATAGTAAAAGTTAAGCCGGGCTATGCACGTAATTATCTTATCCCAAAAGGATTGGCAATATTAGCAGTAAGTTCTGAAAAGAAGAAACTAGCTGAAACTATTAAGCAAAGAGCATTCAAAGAAGAAAAAATTAAAAAAGAAGCTCTTGCTCTTGCAAGCAAAATTCAAGATGTTACTGTTAAAGTTGGCGCAAAAGCCGGAGCATCAGGAAAAATTTTCGGATCAGTAAACTCGTTGCAAATTGCTGAAGCTATTAAATCACAATTTGATATTGAAATAGATCGTAAGAAAATTGTAGTTGATGGCGAATCAGTAAAAGAAGTTGGCACATACACTGCGAAAGTAAATCTTCACAGAGAAGTAAAATTTGATCTCAAATTTGAAGTTATTGCTGAATAATTAAAAAAACTGATATATATTTAAAGCTCAAATTTATAAGCTTGATTATGGGAGTCATCTCTTTTCAACTTACATATTTGAGCTTTTTTATTTGAAATCTTCAATCATATATTATGCTAACTGCCGCAGCTATTAAAGAAATAAAGTCACTTCAAAATAAAAACACTAGAAAAGAAACAGGATTGTTTGTTGCAGAAGGTGATAAAATTTGCAGAGAAATTCTTAATAGTGAAATTAATATTAAAGGTGTATATGCTTTATCTGAATGGATTGAAATACACAAAAATGAACTGAAAGGAATTACAAATAAATTTGTAATTTCAGAAAAAGAGCTAAGTAGAATTAGTGGTCTAAAAACACCAAACAAAGCCTTAATAGTAGGTAAACTTCCCGAAAAAACAATCAATGACATTGACTTATCCAACACAATTACTTTAGCATTAGAAAATATTCAAGACCCGGGCAATTTAGGGACAATAATAAGAACAGCCGATTGGTTTGGAATAAAAAATATCATTTGCTCAAAAGATACTGTAGAGCTAAGCAATCCAAAGGTCATTCAATCTAGCATGGGTTCAATTTTGCGTACATATGTTGTGTATACAAACTTAGAAAGTTTTTTGAGTTCATTAGATCAAAGCATAACAACATATGGAGCATTTTTAAATGGAGAAAACATTAAAAACATAACCTTCAACAAAGGATGTATTATATTTTTCGGCAACGAATCAAAAGGCATTTCTGAAAACTTGTCAAAACTTATTAAAATAAAAACTACAATACCATCCTATAACAACTGCGAATCCGACCCGGGAGCAGAATCATTAAATGTGGCTATCGCTGTAGCCTCTTATCTCTCGAAAATTAAACTTACATAATCATATATTAACTTCATACATATATAAATATTTATGATATTTAGGCATTGCAGTACCTGAATTGATTTTTTATTATATTTGTAATTATGTTTAATTAAAAAATACAGTTATGAGTTTTATAAAATGGCATCCCGTATTGTACAGCGTAAACATTACCGAATTTGACAACCACCATCAAAGATTGGTTGATATTATAAATAAATATCATAAAGCAATGATGGAAGGCAAGGGTATGGATGTTTTGGATGAGATATTTAGTGAATTAAAAAAATACACGGTTTTTCATTTCAAAGCAGAAGAGGAAAAAATGTTATCTATCAAATACCCTTATTATGAATCTCACAAAAAAGAACATGATAAACTAATTGCTCGTATGCAAGAATTATCTGTTAGAGCTGAAGATAGAGAAAAACTTGTTACAATAGATACCTTTAAATTTTTAAAGGATTGGTTATTCACTCACATTAGCAGAGTAGACAAACAATTGGGAGAATATATCACTAACAATAAAGTATAAAAAACAGTAAAAAATCAATTTACAGGGAGCTTAAAAATATTAAATTTATAAGCTCCTTTGTTTTTATTAAATTTGCAAGTTCAACTTATAAAGGCTTGGCAATTATCATGAAAATAAAAACAATTTTAAATTTCTACATCGTTATTATTATGTTGGCATTTGCTACAAATATAAATGCCAACAGCAAAGCAGATTCATTAAAAATTCTATTACAAAAGGCTGAAAATGACTCGATAAGAAGCAGCTTGCTTTTAGATATCGGTGATTCTTTTGGTTATGGACTTCCTGACTCCGGATTGATATACTACCACCAAAGCTTAGCCATTTCACAAAAAAGAGGTTTCAAGAGGCAAGAAGCTATGGCATTGCTCAATATTGGAATTTCTTTTCATTACAAGGGTTCTCTAGACAATGCACTTGAATATTACCAAAAGGCATTGGTAATCAGGCAGGAATTAGGCGATAAACTTGGGATGGCCAGATCTTACAATAATATGGGAATTATTTATAGAATTCATGGCGATTATGATAAAGCTATTGATGCATTTGAGAAATGTCTGGAAATTTATGAAGAAGTTGAAGACTCGGATGCTTTATCACGAGCATATAATAATCTGGGAATTGTTTTTCACGACATGGGTAATTATGATAAATCTGT
>CAZRNU010000042.1:0-4081 GCA_964601515.1 uncultured Bacteroidales bacterium
CCAATATCCACAAATTTGGGGATAATAATTTCTTCATCTTTTATTTGACCATTAACTAATGGAAAATGCTTTAAACTTTCAGTTACGGCTTTTACAAAGAATGACATGAATCCAAGTTTTACTCCATATTTGTTATAAAAAGATTCCTTATTCCTGTTTCTAATCTCAAGAATGTTACTCATATCAACTTCGTTGAAAGTTGTAAGCATGGCAGTCTCGTTTTTTACTGAAACCAAACGCTCTGCAATTTTCCGCCTAATGGTCGACATTTTTATTACTTCTTCTTCTCTAACAGGGTTTTCAACCTGCATAGCATCAAAATCAAACTCTTTTTTGTCATTTCCCGTCGAAAACTGTTTTGATATTGCATCAAGTATATCCTGTTTTGTAATTCTAGTGCTGTTTGGATTTGGAATCTTGATGTTGTGCTCATCCAAAAGTTTTTGAGCCTGAGGTGTGAAAGTAATCTGAGATTGTGCGATGTCAGATGCCTTAGTTTCGGTAGGCTTTATGACTACTGGTTTTTCAGGAATGATTTCCTCTTTTGGTTTGGCATGAGGTGTCTCTTTTATTAATTCCTGAGGCTTAGTTTCCGCATTTTCAGGCTTAGCTGCATCAGTGTCTATTTTTCCTATTAAACTACCTACTTCAAGATTTGAACCTTCGGCCACTTTTATTGAAATTTTGCCCGAAACTTCTGCGTTTATTGTAAGAGTGGCTTTGTCGGAATCAATTTCAGCTATTTCCTGATCTTTTTCAATATAATCTCCATCGTTTACAAGCCATTTGGCTAAAGAAACATGTGTTATCGATTCTCCAACTTGTGGGAGTTTTATGTCTACTATCATAATTGAAATTTTTCTAATTCTTTAAATGACTAATGCATAATTGTTTACATTCTCTGCAAACATCATCACATTCACATTCTTCAAACGATTTCTCAACAATTTTTCGTTGCTGCATTTTGTGAAATTGTGAAGATCCGCTTGCTGGACTTGCGCTAGGAGGCCTTGCAATCACGCTTAAGTTGAATGAACTAAGATGATTTTTAAGAAATGGCCATGCTCCCATATTTTCAGGCTCTTCTTGTACCCAAATGATTTTTTTTGCATTAAAATATTTCTGTTTTATAAATTCTAATTGCTTAAAAGGTGTCGGATAAATTTGTTCCAGCCTTATTATTGCAGTATTTTCAATGTTTTTGCTTTCCTTTTCGGACAATAAATCATAGTATATTTTCCCTGTACAAAGAATAATTCTTTCAATTTTTTCAGCAGATGCAGTTTTGTCATCAATAACTTCATTAAACTTTCCGTTTGATAATTCTTCAATTGGCGAAACACAAGCCGGATGCCTTAACGTGCTTTTTGGAGAAAAAAGTATTAATGGTTTGCGGTAATCTCTTTTAATTTGTCTTCTGAGAAGGTGAAATAGATTTGCAGGTGTAGTGCAATTAACTATTTGCATATTGTTGTTGGCGCACATTGTTAAAAATCTTTCCATTCTGGCAGACGAGTGCTCAGGTCCTTGGCCCTCAAATCCATGAGGAAGGTACATAACGAGTCCGTTGCTAATTTTCCATTTTTCTTCAGCTCCACTAAGGTAATTATCTATAATTATTTGTGCTCCATTAAAAAAGTCGCCAAATTGAGCTTCCCAAATAACAAGATTTTGAGGTGCTCCAAGAGCATAACCATATTCAAATCCCAGCACACCATATTCCGACAACAGAGAATTATATATTTCAAATTTGCCCTGTTCTTCTGAAATGTTGCTTAATGGTATATATTCTAATTCTGAGTCTTCCATTTTTAATACAGCATGACGATGGCTGAATGTCCCTCTCTCGACGTCCTGCCCGGAAATCCTTATATTAACTCCTTCGTTTAGCAGTGATGCATAAGCCAATGCTTCTCCCATTGCCCAATCAATCACTTTAGATTCATTAACCATAGCATTTCTTTCGTGCATTAGCCTGGTGGTTTTATTGAAGAAAGGCATTCCCTTTGGAAGTTGAGATATTTTATTTCCCAGTTCAATTATGGTTTGAAGACTTACAGAAGTGTTTATTTTTCCATCAGCGTCGCATTCAACGCATTTTCTGTAATTCTTCCAGATATTTTCTAAAAATGGATAAACAGTGTTTTTTTCAATACTTTTTGCAACTTCAAGTTCTTTGTCTAGTAATGTTGTATATTCATTCCTTATTTGTTCAGGTATTTCTTGGTTAAAACCATCAATTAGCTGAAGTTTTTCCAAATATATTTTTGCCGGATTGGGATGCTTAGCTATTGCTTTATATAGAACCGGCTGTGTAAATCTTGGTTCGTCACTTTCATTATGTCCGTATTTTCTATAGCATAACAGATCAACATAAACATCAATATTAAATCTTTGTCTGAATTCCATTGCCAATTCTATTGTGTAAACAACAGCCTCAGCATCGTCGCCATTTACGTGAAAGATTGGAGATTGAATAGTTTTAGCCACATCTGTACAGTATGTGCTGCTCCTTGCATCAGTATAGTTTGTTGTAAAGCCCAGCTGATTGTTTATGATAAGATGTAATGTTCCTCCGGTTTTATATCCATCAAGCTTCGACATTTGAATTACTTCATAAACAATGCCTTGGCCTGCAATTGCTGCATCTCCATGAATAAGAATTGGCATTAGCTTTTGATAGTTTCCATTGTGTTGTAAATCTATTTTTGCCCTGCTTAGTCCTTCAACTACAGGGTCAACGGTTTCAAGGTGGCTTGGATTCGGGCAAATGCTAAGTTTAACTGTTTCTCCGGTTTTTGTTTTAGTTTCCAATGTGCAGCCAAGATGATATTTTACGTCACCTAATACTGTTTCATCATCATACTCTTTTCCTTCAAATTCACTAAAAAGCTCATGGAATGGTTTTTTTAGAATATTCCCAAGAATGTTTAGGCGGCCTCTGTGAGCCATTCCAATAACATATTCTGATAAGCCAAGCTCTGATCCTTTTTCAATTGCAGAATGAAGTGCCGGAATCAACGATTCGCATCCCTCTAATGAAAATCTTTTTTGCCCTGTGAATCTTTTGTTAAGAAATTGTTCGAATTCAACTCCATGGATGAGATTTTTTAATATCTCCATTTTCTTTTCGTAGGAATACGTGGGACTGTTTTTTGATTTTTCCATCCTGCTCCTAAGCCATTCAACTATTTCAGGGGTTCGAATATACATATATTCAACTCCTATGCTTTGACAATATGTTTTTTGTAAATGCTCAACAATTTCTTTAAGAGTAGCATCGCCGATTCCTATTTCATTACCTGCTTTAAATTTAGTGTTAAGGTCTTTTTCAGTAAGTCCGAAATTTTCAATGTCTAAACTAGGAGAGTACTTTCTTCTAGTTCGAACTGGATTTGTTTTAGTGAAAAGATGTCCTCTCTCTCTGTAGGCATTTATTAAATCGATAACATTAAATTCGTTTCTGTGAATTTGTGATTCTGCAATTGCAGGAGCTTTTTTCACAGGATAATGCACTTGTGCAAAATCGAATCCTTCAAAAAATTTTTTCCACTGAATATCAACAGAGTTGTTGTCGTTGCGATATTTTTTATACAGCTCTTCTATTGAATCAGGAGTAAGGTTGCTAAGGTAATTGTTGTTATCCATATATGGAGTTTTCTCAAATATATTACAAAAATAAGACAGAATATTTATGTTGCCAATATAAACACAAATCAAATGTTTTTGTTCCGATAAATTAATTTTTTTGAAATATCATTTTGGTTTGTGCTTGACAAATATTGTTAATGCAACAAATTAAAGGGTTTTTCGTACAAATATTTACGTAAAATTTTGTATCTTGCAAACAATATAATTTCCTAATATTTGTGATGAAAAAGTTTTCTGTGTTAGTTTTATTCTTATTGACAGTTGCCCTGAAGCCTGGTTTTGGGCAGACTGACACAGAGTTTTGGTTTGCAGCGCCTAGAATTACTACTGGTCATGGAACCGGAGGTGTTCCAATATACATAAGACTTGCATCAGCAAATTTAGCATCAGATATTACAATTTCAGTTCCGGCAAATCCGGCTTTTACACC
>CAZRNU010000042.1:4181-22671 GCA_964601515.1 uncultured Bacteroidales bacterium
ACAGCCGGAGCTTATCCGCGCACAGGTCAGTTAGCAGCTAACAGGTTAATTGGGACTCACGTTGTTAGCAATAAACCTATTGCTGTTACAACAGCCGACGACTCAGTTAGAGCTAATGAAGCAAATGATTGGGGTTGCAGAGATTTAATCGGAGATCAGATTGTCCCGGTTAGTATTTTGGGTGATGAATATATTGCTATGAGAGGCAGATTGTATCAACCTCCTGCGAATTCGATGTATGAGTCGTTTTATGTAATTGCAACTGCACCTTCTACTCAGATTTTTGTTGATGGTATTTTAAGGGCTACTATTAATGCAGGCCAAAGCTATCGCCACGAATTTACAGCTCAAGCACACTATATCAATTCTTCTGACCCGATTTATGTTTATCATGTTGCCGGATTTGGTTGTGAGATGGGTGGTGGATTGTTGCCGCCTATTAGCGTTTGTACAGGTAGCACTCAAGTCTCATTTACCAGATCAAAAGGTGAAAGTTTTTTCTTAAATATATTAGTGAGAGTGGGAGCGGAAGATGGTTTCATTCTAAATGGGAATGGGCCAAATACTGTTATAAATCAGGCAATATTTAATCCGGTTCCGGGTACTGATAAATGGTTGGCCGGTGAAATTGAGCTTAGCCCTGTTGCCACTATACCCGTTGGGGTAGCCAGCCTAATCTCAAATACTAAGGATGTATTCCATCTAGGTATTATAAACGGGGGGCCAGGAAGTGGTACAATGTATGGTTATTTTTCCGATTTTAATATGCTCGACGTACAAAGTGTAATAGCAGGTGTTGGAACCGATATAGAGTTATTCTGCCATGGCTACCCTATACAACTTCTTGCAACCGGAGGCACTAGCTATGTATGGGAACCCCCTGATTTTCTTGATGATCCATTTAGCCCGACTCCGATTGCTTTGCCTGATACAACAATTAGGTATACTGTAACAGTTAGTGGAGCATGCGATATGACTGATGAAGCTAGTTTAACGCTAGTTATTACTGATCCTGTTAAAGCGATATTTTCTACAAGTCAGATTAGTGGATGTTCTCCTCTGGAAATATCAGTTTTTAATCATTCTATAGGTGTGACTAATTACTCATGGCGATTTGGTGATGGGCAGGTATCAAGTATAAATATGTCAGAGTTTGCCTATACTTATGTTAATGATACGGATGTTCCTCAGCAATATCAATTGATGCTGGTAGGACGAAATCCGTATTTCTGCGTTGATACTATGTTTACTTATATTACAGTAAACCCCGAAGTAAAGGCAGAAGCAAGAGCAAATGTAATTTCAGGGTGTGCACCATTAGATGTTGATTTTGAAAGCGTAACATCAGGTGCTACTAAATACCTCTGGAAGTTTGGTGATGGTGGTGAAACAACTCAAGAAAACCCTACGCACAGGTTTCATAATTATACTGATGAAGAAATTAGTTATCAGGTCGTTTTAAAAGCTTCTTCAGATTTTGGCTGTGTTGATTATGACACTTTGTATGTTAATGTTAAACCATATCTCAAAGGAGGGTTTGCATTTAGTGATCCTGAATATTGCAGTCCGATAAACCTTGAAATAAATAATACTTCTGTTGGATTTATAAGTAGTTTTTCTTGGGATTTTGATGATGGCCAGGCAACTCAGGATATAGCTGACTCTTCATTTTATTATTTATTTGAAAATACCGGAGATGTGCCAATTACCCATTTTATTGAGTTAGTTGTTGAAAATGTATTTGGATGTACTGATACAATAATTAAACCTGTTATAATACTACCTAACATTAAATCAGATTTTTCAATTGATGTTGCCTCAGCCGGATGTAATCCTTTAGATGTTGATTTTACAAATCTTTCTGAAGGAGCAACAAGTTATTTGTGGACTTTTGGGTTAGATCAGGGAAGCTCGATGCTTGAAAATCCTAATCATGTTTTTATTAATAATGACCCTGAGAATGTTGCTGATTTCTTTGTGCAGCTAATATCTACATCTGATTATGGATGTAAGGATACTTCTGATATTTTGATTCAAGTTTATCCGCGAACTGAGGCAGATTTTTCAACGGATTATGCTGAGTATTGTGCTCCTCAGGATGTTGGTTTTACTAATCTTTCAATTGGTGGTTCCTCGTTTTTGTGGGATTTTGGAGATGGGGCAGTTGTTTATTCAGATGATGCTGTCGTAAATCATACTTTTTATAATCAAGGAAATGATGCTGAAACTTTTCTTGTTACACTTACTATTGAAAATGATTTTGGATGTCAAAGTGTTATAACAAGACCAGTTATTATTTATCCCGAAATTACAGCTGCATTTTTTACTGAAACTTCAGGTTGTCATCCTTTAGAAATTGACTTTTTAAACAATTCAATCGGAGCATCTAGTTATTACTGGGAATTCGGAGACGGTGGCTCTTCAGATGTTGTTAATCCGAATAGAATATACTACAACCCTAGTCATACAGATATTGCTTATGCAACAGTGAGGCTTTTTGTGTCATCAGCATTTGGGTGTAGGGATACAACTGAAACTTTAATTACTATTTTTCCTAAACCTTTAGCTGAGTTTGAGACTGATAATAGTCAAGGTTGTGCTCCTCTAGATGTAAACTTTTCAGATCAGACAATAGGTGGCTTGCAATTGTTATGGAGTTTTGGAGATGGGGTAGAAACGAATGCAGGCATTGGAAATCAGAGTCACATTTATAATAATTCAACAGATAATGCAATACTTTTTAATCCTGAACTTTTTGTTACAAATCAATATGGATGTATTGATACTTTGTCATATTTTATAAATGTTTTTCCTGAAATTATTGCTGAGTATAATCTATCAATCACTGAAGGATGTCATCCACTGGAGGTAACATTAAGTAATTTATCTTCAGGTGCTTCAGCCACTAATCCTTTTCAATGGAATTATGGTGATGGAAGTTCATCTTCAGAAACCGGGAATTCGCATACACATATATTTGAAAATCCAAGTCATATAAATATTGCTGAATATCAAATTAAGCTGAATGCAAAATCTAGTTATGGTTGTGTTGATTCTTTAATAAAAAGCGTTAGAGTTTTTCCAAAACCTAAATCATTGTACGATTCTCCTGATGATGCTATATGCAGTCCTGCTAGTGTTTTATTTACAGACCAGTCTATTGGAGGTTTGTTTTATACATGGAACTTTGGCGATGGGTCACAATCCGGAGTGTCAGGGAATGTTACTCATACATTTAATCAGCCTGCCGGACAGGGTATTGGGTGGTTTGAAACATCCTTGTACATTGTAAATCAATATGGTTGCAATGATACATATTCTAAACAGGTGAAAGTTTATCCTTTGGTTACTTCATCATTTGCAGGTAATATTAATGGATGCCACCCCTTAACAGTTAACTTCATTAATAACTCAACAGGAGGTAATACATATCAGTGGTCATTTGGGGATAATACTTTTTCAAATTTATTTTCGCCTCAAAAACTGTTTAATAATTTTAGTAGTACGAATTCTCAGCAATATAATGTAACTCTCACAACTACATCAGAATATGGCTGTGTTGCATCTTATCAAAGACCGGTTAATGTTTATCCGGTGCCTAAATCTGAATTTACCATCACCCCAAATCAAGCCTGTTCTCCAGTTAATGTCAGGATAAACAACCTTTCTGTTGGGGGATCCAATTTTAATTGGAATTTCGGGAATGGCTCATCCACGAATTCTAGTCCGGTTTTCTATCGAGAATTTAAAAACCAAACAACTGAACCAATAACTTTCAACGTTTTGCTAAATGTTGGCAATACAAATGGTTGCAGTAGTCAGTATTCTCAATCTGTTTTGGTTTATCCTGAAGTTAAAGCAGAATTTTCAACTGAATCGGGAGTGCTTTCAGGATGCACTCCAATAACTGTGAATTTTGTTAATGAATCTGCACTTGCTAATCAGTTTGATTGGTCTTTTGGCGATGGTGTTACAAGTACCTTGTTAAACCCAACTCACATGTTTATCACTACAAATGATGTGCAAACGGATTATGATGTAAGGCTTATAGCAACGTCCCAATATGGATGCAAAGATACTGTAGATAAAGTTGTTGAGGTTTATCCTAAGCCAATTGCAGATTTCTTTGTAGATCCATTTGAGCAGTTTTATCCTTCAACTACTGTTAGTTTACGAAATTTGAGCAGTATTGGTAATTGGGATTTTAAATGGGAGTTAGGAGATGGGTTTATCTTTAATACAACAAGCAGAGATGAATTTGATTATACTTACCAATGGACCGACGGAGTATATCAAACCAGATATTACGACATAAGTTTGCAGGCTTCAAATCCTTATTGCAATGACATAATTACAAAGCAGATTATGATTAAAGCCCCTCATCCTGTGGTTGGGTTTTCACCATCGGCTCAAGGATGTCCTCCCTTTGAAGTCCAATTTGTAAATCAATCTCTTTATGGATTATATTATTATTGGGATTTCGGAGATGGGAATACATCAAATGCAGTAAGTCCATTTCATATATTTGAAGAACCTGGTAATTTTCTTGTAAAGTTAGTGGTTGAAGGTGATGGAGGATTAGATTCTGCATATCAGACGATTACGGTTTTTTATCCACCGATTGCAGATTTTAGAGTAGATCCGGATAGTGTGCAGTTGCCATATGACTTTGTTAGAATGATAAATCTTAGTAGTTTAGGAGCCACATTTGAATGGCATTTTGGGGATGGGGCTGTCTCTTTTGACTTTGAGCCTATCCATTATTATCCGGAAGCAGGAGTTTATGATATTACATTAACAGTTGGTACAGATACTTATCCGCAGTGTTTTGATTCAATGACAAAATTAGGTGCTGTAGTTGCCGCAGAGCCATGTAATATTTATTTCCCCAATGCATTTATTCCTGATGCTTCAGGGCCTCAGGGCGGAAGTTATGTTATTGGCGATCCGTCAAACAAAATTTTTCATCCACTGCAGGAAGGAATAGAAGAATATGTTCTAGAAATATATAATCGTTGGGGTGAATTAATCTTTCGGACAGAAGATGTGAATTTTGGTTGGGATGGTTATTATAAAGGAAAACTTGTAAATACAGGAGTCTATGTATATAAAGCATGGGCAACATGTAGTAATGGTAGTAAAATAAAAAAAGCAGGAGATGTAACAGTTTACAGATAAATACATATAAAGAATAAATAGATGTTTGATAAAATTTGTAATATTGCCAAGCAAAAATAGTTTTAATTATATGCAAAATAAAAACAGAAATATCATAAGTATGTTTCTCAAAATTAATTTTTTGATTTTGACTTTACTTGTTTTGCATATTGATATAGCAATTAGTCAGAAACCTCAGTTTACACAATTTTATGCCTCTCCGCTATACCTAGCACCTTCATTTACAGGAGCTACTGATGGTTCGCGTGCGGCACTAAATTATAGAAATCAATGGCCTGAAATTCCTGGTGCATTTGTAACATATGCATTTTCTCTTGATCACTTTTTTCACAATTATAATAGTGGATTAGGGTTGTTTATACTAAGGGATGAAGCAGGTAGTGCCAGGCTCGGAAACACAACCGCAGGCATTCTTTATTCTTATACTTTTAATGCTGACCATAGATGGACTATGAGACCAGGTATTCATTTGAATTATACTCAGCAAACTATTGATTATAGTCGTTTAATTTTTGGCGATCAGCTGTCGATTGACGGAAATCATTCGCCTACTTCTTTAATTACCTTGCCTCCAATGGAAAGAGTTGCTTATTTTGATGCTTCATTCTCTTGGCTGGCTTATACTTCTGATATTTGGGTTGGCATAACGGCAGACCATTTAATGATGCCTAATCAATCACTAACCGGTCAAAATGATAGAATTCCTCTGAAATTTAGCCTTTTTGGAGGTTATAAGTGGCTTTTGTCTGGTACTTACACCGGAATAGAAGAAGAAAGTATTTCCACCGCATTTTTGTATAAGAATCAAGGCTCGTTTAATCAACTAGACATTGGAGTTTATTGGTTTAAATATCCATTTTCACTTGGATTGCTGTATAGAGGTATTCCTATTTTTAATAATCCTGTTTATGGAATTGCAAATAACGATGCAGTTGCAATAATCGGAGGCCTGAGAACAAAAAATCTGAGAATAGGTTACAGTTACGACTTTACAATTAGCAGATTGATGACATCAACGGGAGGTGCTCACGAAATTTCTCTTATTTATCATTTTAATCAAGGTGCTCCTGTGAAAAAGCCCGGAAAAATTCCTTGTCCGGCTAATCAATTTTAATTATTAAAACAATAATTTTTCAGCCTTTATTTTTTCTAATAAAAAATCTTTAAAACTTTGCATTAAACTTTATTTTTTTACTTACTTTGCAATGCGTACAAAGTTTTAGTTTTAATAAATATTTGACTTATTAATGAGCAAGCAAGATTGTAAAAAAAATACCGAACAGGCTTGGCAAAAGTTTTTCGAAAAAGACTTTCAGTCAAGTGTAGATATCTTTGAAGAAGTGCTTGAAGCAGAAGAAGAGAATAAAGAAGCAATTTATGGGAAAGCATGCGCTTTGTTCAGATTACTGGATTATGATGCCGCAGAAAAGGATTTCAACAAGCTTATCAAATTAAGTCCTAACGAATCCAAGTTTTTTCATGCCAGAGGATTGTTAAAAGGTGCTGATGAAAATTTTGAAGGCTCTATAAAGGACCTTGAAAAAGCATTTGACCTTGAGCCGGAGAGTGCTGAGGCTTGTCAGGACCTTGCCTTCGCCTATTTGACCGCAGAAGAGTATAATAAAGCAGCTCTGGCTTTTGAAAAGTTGGTCGAACTTCATAAAAATTGTCCTCAGGGTTGGTGTGGTAAGGGGCTTGTTGCTCTATTTAAAAAAGAACATAAAAAGGCTGTTGAGTATTTTAATCTTGCAATAAAATCTGAACCAAACTATTTACTTGCATTGCTGGCAAGAGCTGATGCATATCTTGAATTGGGGAAAACAGCAGAAGCTCAGAGGGATTTGAAGAAAGTATTGGGAATAGATGCTAAAATATTCGATAAGAAATCGGAAGATATTGATGATGAAGATGAAAACATTAATGAAGATGATGAGATTGAAGAATTTGATATTGATGATTAAAATCTTTACATAACAAAACAAGATAATCATGAAAATAAAAATTGTAAAAGCAATAACTTCATTAATAATTGTATTGTCGTTAATGTTAACTTTTTCATGCGACAGAGGAAAATTTAATGTATTCACTGTTCAGGATGATAAGGAGTTGGGCGATGAAGTGCATGCTGAAATAGAAAAAGACCCTGCTACATATCCAATTCTTGACAAAACGGCACATTCAGAATTATACAATCATCTATACAGAATTAGAGATGTGATATTAGCGTCTCCTGATATTAAGTATAAAAACGAATTCAACTGGGAAATTTATATTATTCATGACGATAATGTAATTAATGCATTTGCTATTCCGGGTGGTAGAACTTATTATTATACCGGACTACTTAAGTTTTTAGAAGATGAAGCATCTTTGGCCGGTGTGATGGCTCATGAAGTTGCCCATGCCGACTGGAGGCATAGCACAGCAAGATTGTCAAAAATGTATTCTTATCAAACAATTCTTTCAGTAATATTAGGTGATAACCCAAGCCTTGCTGCTGAGATTGCTGCTAACCTTGCACTAGGACTTACAGCGCTTGCTTATAGCCGTCAGGATGAGTATGAAGCAGATGAATATTCTCTTAGATATTTAGGCCCTGCTGAGCACGACCCAAGAGGAGTAGCTTATTTCTTTGAAATGTTTGACTTGGATAACCCTCCCTCTACTGTATCAACTTATTTGAGCACTCACCCATATGCAGGTGACAGAATAAATGAAATTTATAGGCTTTTTGGTGAATTGGGATACGCTGAAGGAGATAGATTTGCTGAACGATATCAGCAAATAAAAGCTCTACTTCCTTAAGTCATTTTCCAGCATTAATTAACAACCACCGGAAACAGTAATTTTGGTTTCAGTTGTTGTTGCAGTTGATTCAATGCTGCTTGAAGAACTCCCAATTCTTATATAGCGTGGATAATCAAACTTCGCCTTGTCTTCTGAGTAATACCCAAAAGCTGGATTATATTTATCAATAACATGTTTTATTGCCATTGAATAACTGCCTGAAAGCACCAAAATGTTTTCGAATCCTTTACCTACTAATGTAACCCTTGCCACATGAGCATCAGATTCTTTGCTGGCAATTATTACCTTGTGTTTATCTTTTTTAAAAACTTTCTTTGCTTTCTTAGATAGAATATCATTGAAAGGAACGTTTACAGAGCCTTCAATATGACCTTCTTCAAATTCTTCCTCAGCTCTAATGTCAACAAAAACATATTCACTAACTCTTTCACTATTTATTATATCATTTAATTCAGCAAAAGTCAATATAGACGATTCATTTGTAATTTCGTTAAGAACGTCTTTTTTGTTGGTTTTATAGCTCTTGGTTGTAAACCAATGAAAAACAAGGGCTAATATTATCGCAAGGAAGAATAAAAACGCACTGCTGTTTAATTTTTTTATTACCATAATTGTCTTTTTTTAGTATTAACAACCGCCGCTACCCTCAGGTATTGAAATTTCAATAATTGTTTTTACAGGCTTTTGTTGAGGTCTTAACTCTCTAACTGCTTTTCCTTCAAGGAAAAAATTCTTTACTTCATTAAGAAATCTATGTCTGTATAACGCCATGAAATCGCCATTCTGATTTTCGGGAATGGTTTCCTCAACATTAAACACTGCGTCAAAAAATCCATTAAGTCCACCTTTAAGAATATAAATGTTGTCATAACCTGCTCTTGCAGCAATCATCCATGCATTTGCAGCGCTTGATTCTCCGTCAGAATAAAACAGTTTCTTCTGGTTCCTATCGCTTAGTATGCTTCTGTATTGATTATCTAATAAGCTTTTTAAAGGAATATTGATGGCTCCCGGCATCATAAATCTGTTTGCACTTTCACTATCTCTAACATCTATAAATACACACTCAGCCTCTTCCCGAATAATCCTATAAGCCACTTCGACAGCGTCAACATGATACTCTTGAGAATTATACATTTCCAATACTGCCTCGGGAGACCTTTCTTTAAAGCTACTAGCACGCTCTGCAGGAAGGAAAAGATAAATTATCATAAGAACCATTAGTAAAAATGCCGGCATTGTATAATTTGGTCGGTCATCAAATTTTTTATAGTCAACTTTATTAGTTTTATCCTCTAGGATTTTCGTAAAAATAAAAGCCATTAAAGCCATTAAAGCTAAAAAGAAAGCAAACCATTTTTTCGACATTCCTAAAGAGTCGTAAATAAAAGGCTGTCCTAAATAACTCCCTTTGTAAATGGGCTCAAAATAGGAATAGAAATGGCCAAAAATGAAAATTCCGATGAATGCTCCTATTATAAAAACCATGGCGTCAATTTTGCCAATTACGGCAGCTACAACACTTGTTCCCGGGCAAAAACCTCCTAATATAAAGCCAAATCCCATAATTACTCCGCCAACAATTGCAGACCAAAGGTATGTTGGATTTATGTATATAAGGTCCATATCAACCCATCCTAAGTAACTCATAAAAATAAGTCCTGTCATAGCAGTAATGCCTGCTGTAAAAAACACTCTCAAGACAACAAAATCGTAGCCGTAAAAAACTCCTGCAAGTTTTTTCGAGGAAGAAAACCCTGCCTGTTCTAGAATATAACCGAATCCAAAGCCTATTATCAGAGCGAAAAAAAGGTTGAGTTCCGGGTTTACTAATCCTTGTGGTATAAAAGGAGCCATATTTATTGTTTTTTTAAATTAAACCCACAGTTTCTTGAAAAAATAAGCAATAACGTAGCCTGTTCCGAAGATAGCCATCATTGTAAGAATGCCCCCGGTACTTAATACAGCCATTCCGCTTAGTGCTGCCCCACTTGTGCATCCCCTTCCGAATTGAGCGCCAAGGCCGAATAAAACACCTCCTGACAAGGCAAAAATTAGTCTTGTAATTGCATTTATCCTTGGGCCCCTCTCAACTTTAAGTCCAAGCCTGCCCGCCATCGCACCACTAAAGAACCCACCGAAAATAACTCCAATTACCAGATATACCAACCATGAATTCAATGGGTTATTGCCGGGCACGAAATACTCCTCATAAAACGCTGATTTTTCAGCATATTCAGGAGCAGCACTTCCCACAGTTGAAATTACTACACTTTTTGCAGCACCTGATGCGCCAAGACCACGACCTGTAATGACAAATGCTGACAATAGAACCAAACCTAGCAGAAAGCCGGCCAAGTATGGGTTCATGTAATTTTTGGGATTAACACTCATAATATATTGTTTTTTGTTAGCAACCTCCTTGTATTGTAATCGTTTCAGTTTTAACCTCAGCTTGTTCTCCATTTTCGTCTCCGCTTATTAAAGGGAAATCATTAATGTGAATATCTTGAAAACCTCTAAAAGTAGTTTGTGTTTTAATCATTGTGTTATTCATAAATGCATTTGCTCCATATGCCTGATTAAATGCGTTGTATCCAAGTAGTCTTAAATATGCAGTTACAAATGAAGAATGACTCGCTGTATAGCAAAATACAGCTATTGGTTTATCAGTAGGTAGTGTAAGTAAGTCTTTATTTCTCGCCAAAGATTGTTTTGGAGCGTAATGTATTGCACCGGGTAGATGTCCTTCATCATAAGTGCTCTTAGGCCAATAAGAAATTATAAAGTATTTATCAGGATTTTCTATAATCTCTTGAGTAGTAACAATAACATCTTTTAATGAAACATCAAGGATTTCTTGTGCCCTGTGTCTTAGCGCTTGATATACGCTTCGCTGATCTGTTTTAAGTGATGGAAGACTGCCCAATGCCGGCTTTGGATATTCCGTTTTATCCAGCTTACCTTCAAGATATGACCCTATTCCGGCAAGCCAGTAGTTATGGGCTGCTTCACGATTCCATGAGCTTAATCCATATCGCAGAGTGTAAACATTCTGGTACCCTAATAACATTAACGTCATATTTACATATCCTGACAAGAAAGAATTTGGGCAAACCAAAACAATTTTCTCGAAAGAATTCGGGTCAATTATATTCTCAAAATAATGTATAATATTAACAGGCCTAACATTAACTGAGGTTGGTATGTGAGCTTCTTTGAAAGATTCCTCAATTCTTAAATCAATAATAAGATAATTCTTGCTTTTTAGGTTTTGATAAACTTCGTCTGCATTTATCAGTGCTGGCACTTTTGCGCTGTTTATCAAGTTGCCGTTTTCTTCAAGATAATCAAGAATCGCAGATGACGGATTTTCAATTACTGAGTCATTTTGATTTGCATCATTACCTCCGCATGAATTCAAAGTTATTATTGCAGAGATTGTAATAAGCATAGTGATTACTTTGAACTTCGAGTTTTTTATCTTCATGGTGAAATGTTGTTTCAAAATATCTGATAATTATTCTTTCTTTTTATTTTCCTTTATATCCTTTTTTTCGTCTTCATCTTCCTCAAGTTCCTCCCATCCGGTAATCATTGCATTAAGGTTAGAAGAAATGGTATGCCCGGTTGTTATAAGATAGAGATGCACAATCACAAAAGCTATAATCAGATACGCTCCAACTGTATGAAGCAGAGCGATAGGTTCAATACTTTCAATACCAATGCTTTTCATCTCTCCCTGCCATTGATATCTATAAAACATATATAACAAACCAGTAATAATCATTATAGGAAACAACATTACTTTAAGCATAAAATAAACTATTCTCTGTAAAGGATTTAGCTTGCTGAGAATAGTTTTTCTTACCGGGTGTGGTGCGTTTCTGAATATACCTGTAAGATAGTATTCTATTTGAGCTTTTAAGTTTTTGGTTGTAGGTAAATACTGTCGCCATTCCCCTGTTGTAAAATGCCAGAATATTGTAAAAACGGTAAGTATAATAAGCGCCCATGCAGATTTATTGTGAAGGTCTACAGCACTTTCATATCCAAAGAAAGAAAAGGAGCCATGAACTTCAAATCCGGTAAAAGCCAGAAAAACGACTAAAAAAGCCTGAGTCCAGTGCCAAAATCTTTCATATTTTTTATAAATAAAAACTCGCTTCATGTTATGAACTTTAATTATTAGCCTTAAGTTTTTTGTAAGAAATAAATCTGAATAAAGCATGCGATAATGCACCGATAAATGACAATATTATTAGCAGTTTCCCAAGGTGGTCAATAGTTGCATTGTATGATTTGCCCGGAATATATATTCCTTCAATGCTTTGGAGCCTGCCGTTGTTCCTTGTGTGGCAATCGGTACATGTTAATGCTTCTGTAGATGGTGAAACCATATGGTTTACAGGAAGAAACATTTGGCTTTCAACAAAATCCCACTTTCCGCTATATGGCAATCCCACATATTCCATGCCTGTTTTTAGAGCTAGTTCCCAGTCGAAGTCAAGCCATAAAGCTCCAACGCCCGGATGAGGACCCCATAATTTGGCCTGCAGTATAGTGTGATACTCTAAATCGTATGGTTGTTTTCCTGAATGAATTTTAACAGGTACAATTCTCGAATTTTTATCACGTGCAGAACCAAATAAAGTATTAATCTTAAGAGGTAAATTTTCAAAATCAATTTTATCAGACAGTAAATGATGGTCTGCCGTTCCGTTAAACCATAAATAATCGGGGATTGCATTAACAGCCCATTGTTGGTCTCCTTTTTCGGAAGAATAAACCGGATTGCCTAATGAGTCAAGCATTTCATAGGGCATACCTTCTGTCTTTTTTGTGGCTGTAGACCAGTCCCATCTCATTTTTGTTGCATTAACTTTTGCATATCTGGGAATGTGACAGGTTTGACAAGCTATTTTTGCAACATGCTCATTTAGCTTATAAACTGTATGTGGTGTGTTGGTATGACATTGTTCGCAAGTAGCCCTGTTCGTATTTTCAGATGATAATCCATAATACCGACCTTTCATAACATGGTTTTCAGCTGTATGGCAATCGACACAAGTTAGGTTTGCACCATCAACGCCCATGTGAACATCTACTGTTCTAGGGGCAGTAAGTAGGGCTAATTCAAGGTCGCCATGCTTAACATTATTTCCACCACCACCATGAAAGTGACAGTATCCGCAATTTTCTTTTTTAGGTTTGCCAACGCTTTGAACAATAGTTTTTATATCAATCCCGGGTGTAGGATATCCTGAACCTCCTCGGGCTTTATCATAAAGGCCGCTGTTGTCATGGCAAGCTAGACAGTCAACATTATACTGATTAGTAAAGTCAAAGTTTTTATCAGACCATCCGTAGCCGGCATGACATCTGTTGCAAGATGGTTCATTTGAAAATATTCCAGTGCAAAAATTATTCAGTAGATTTTTTTTTCCTATATAAGTAATGCCCCTGCCTTCAATATATGCTTCTCTTTCCCATGTAAAATGAGGACTCGAAAGTAATTCTTCACCTCTTTTGTTATGGCACGAAATACAAGTTTCTGTAATTTCATGAGCATTCTTGAATTCTTTCTGAAGTTCTTTGTGCTGGCTATGGTCAACTGATGAAATATGCAACGCAGCATATTGGGTTTTTAGTTCTTCAAGGTTTGTATTCTCTTTGTACGAATCTCTAAGGACGAATGTAATTATAACCAAAGGAATAACTACAGAAAGGAAAAAAATTATTGAATTCTTCATGGTAGTTGAGAGGTTTGACAGTTTCTACATATGCAAATATATCAATATATTATTTTGCAAAAATCATATGCCAAAAAAATAAATATAACTTCTTTCGTGGTTATAAAAGTAAGAATTTTTTTATGAAAATTATTCAATAAAAAATTTGATTTGTTTGGTAGTTTCATTTCCCAATATATCAGTAGAGCGTATGGAAATGATATTAATGCTGTTTCTAATAAAGTCAGAAACAAATCCTTTGTATTCCTGCTCCTTGCCTGAATTAAGAGTGTAGAATATTTTATCTGTTCCGGTGATTACATCTTTTGAAGTAATAAAAACTTTCAAATGACGAGGATATGATTCTATCTTTTCTCCATCTATTATATTCGTTGCATATGAATTAATGCTAAATTCGGTTTTGATTTCAGGTCCTGATGTGTCAACAAATATTGAAAAATTACCGGTATTGGCATTGTCAACATTGTCGAATGCTGTGTAATAAACATTGTGAAATCCCTGGTTTTCAATTCTAAATGGATTGTTGTATTGAGTTTCTTCCTGATTGCTGATTTTGAATATTACGTAGTTTAAACCGGATTCATTATCTGTGGCATTAAGTATAATTTGAGTTATTGGAGAAATAAATAAAGTGTCTCTGAGGATAATTTGTGGTCCTCTGATGCGATGGCTAATTTCAGGAGCATTAAGGTCAACATAAGGGATGGCAATGCTTGTGCCGCTTGCAGTACTGAAACTTTTGTTGTTGACATTGTCCAAAGCATAAGAGCGGATAGTTATATTGCCTGAAACCATAGATAAAAACACAGGACCTTCATAGAGGAAGAAATCTTTTCCGTTTAGTGAATAGTAAATCTCTTTTACTCCTGCTTTGTTATCAATAGCAGTAATTTTAAGTTGAGACCTGCCTGAGGAATATTCTTTGCCACCTCTTATAAACTTATTACCTAGTATTTCTTCAAATATGATAGGAGGAGTTTTATCAAGATAAAACTCGTAAGTTTTTGTTTTTTCGATATTGCCTAAGTTATCAATTGAGTAATATGAAAAAATATGAAATCCTTCTGCTAGTTTTGAGATAGGCACAGGTTTGTTATATAATGAAGGCTTCTCGTCATTTAGCCAATACCATGTTTCTTTAATGCCATTAACATCAGTAGCTTCAAGATTAAACAATGACCTTGTAGAAACTATGTTTTCATGTAGGTCATTTATAATACTGAGATTTGTTATTGGCGTGGAATTGTCAATGATAATAATGAGTTGTTGCGGAATCTCTTTATTCCCAACAAAGTCTTCTGAATAATATTTTAGAATAAAAAGTTCTTCTTTATCAAATTTAAGCTTGTTAATATACTTTTGGAATGAAGAATTATTTATGGCATAGAAAATATCTCTTACTCCTGAAATATTATCTTTTGCTGATAATTCAATCTCAAATCCAGATGCAGCTATAATAGTGTCATTTTTTAGAATATTATCACTTAAAGTGCTGAATTTTGTTTTAGGCGCTTCTCCATCTGCCATGAAAAAATATGCTTTTTGCTGGCTTTTGCCGGGGTCTGCATGTATAAACCTGTGTCGGCCCTGATTAATGATTTTTAAAGGTTGGGAATTGTTGGATTTGGATTTTAATTGAATTGCGCTTTCTCCTATTGTGTCAGTCGAAATAAAGAATAAAACTTGAGCGGAAGTATTAGTGATTATTATTCCATCTTTATCCTTAATGATGGTTTGTTTAGAAAGTTCTTTGTTGTTCTCTTGAGAATATGCCGGGTTTATGATGAAAAACATCATCATAAAAACAATATTAAGATATATTTTCCCGCCCTTCATAATTATTTATTGAATGGTAAAATTTTAAATTCTGTTCTTCTGTTTTCCTGATGTTTTTCCTCAGAACAATTAACGCCTGAAACACACTCATTTCTGATCATAGTATCTCCGTATCCAACAGCTTCCAGTCTATTTGCTTGAATGCCTTTTGAAACCAAATATGTTTTAACTGATTCGGCACGTTGTTTTGATAATCTTAAGTTGTAGGCTGATGTTCCTCTAGAGTCGGTATGCGACATGAGCATAATACGTAGCTCCGGAAAATCTTTTAATGATCTAACGAGTTCGTCAAGCTTTCTCATAGATTCTCTTGTTAAGTCAGCACTATTATGATCAAAGAAAATATCTTCCAGTTCAATAATACTTTCTGTGTCGAAATAAATAAATGCTGTTTGATATTTTTCGATATTTCCGACATTATCAACTGAATAGAATTTTAATTCATATTGAGATTTATCTGAAAGATTTATTGCACTGCCGTCCCATTTTACATAAGGGTTCTTATCCAATGAATAATAAGTGTAGCATACTCCTGAGTTTTCATCTTGTCCCAAAAAGTTTATTTGTGCTTTTTTATTGCAATAATATCTATTTGCAAATTTTAATATAAGGCCTTCAGAAATTTGAATGTCAGTTTTCGGTGGAATTGCATCTGCAAATATTTCGAAAATTGTTTGTTGACTGGTTGTAGGGTCAATGTGTGTAAAAGTATGTATCCCATGTCTGTTGAAGCTTACCTTGTTGCCATTCTTTGTGGAGGATGGTATTACATGCTTGATTTTAGTATCTGTTTCAGTAGACATAAACAAGAAAATTTCCAACTGACGATTAACAAAAACGTCGCCGGCTTCATTTGTGAAAATCTTTTGCACCTCTACTGGTGTTTCTTGAGAATAAGATGCAAGACAAGTAAAACACAAAAATGCAAAAAGCAATAATTTTTTTATTGCTTTCAGTAAACCTGTTGTGTTTGAATGTTTATGCATAATGTACTACTGTTATTCAGGATTTATTCTGAATCCTACAATTAATAAGTCATCAACCTGTTTGTATATTTCCGATGTCCAATTTTTAAATTCCTGATCTACCAATGCTTTTTGCTCAATCATTGGTTTTTTGTTGTTTTGACCAAGGAATTCTTTAAGTCTTTTTGTTGAAAATTTATCGCCATTCGGACCTCCAAATTGGTCAGGATACCCATCAGAAAAGAGATAACAGGCTGTGGGTTTTTTAATTTCAAGCTCAAAATTTGTAAACAAACGTTCTTCTTCCAGTTGTAATCCGCCAATAGGCGTTGGGTCTCCTTTTATGGTATGTACTTTTTTATCAGTTACATAAATAAGAGGATTTTTAGCACCTGCAAATTCAAGTTTTTTGCACTTATCGTGGATTAAAGCAATGCTCATTTCCATACCATCTCGGTTGTCGTTTTTGTATTGCTTTAGACTTTTTCTAATAGTTTTATGAAGTTCGTTAAGGATTTGAGCTGGCTTAATAATGCCTCTCCGGGTAATGGTTTCAAGTAGATTTACACCAATCATCGACATAAATGCTCCCGGAACTCCATGCCCGGTGCAGTCTACTGCAGCAACAATCATTGCATTTTCATAAGCAGGGTTGTCTTTGGCGCTGAGTTTTCTGAACCAGAAAAAATCACCACTTACAATATCTCTTGGCCTAAAGAAAATAAATGAGTCTTTAAATAAACTTTGAAAATTTTCTTCTCCCGGTAGTATGGCTTCTTGTATTCTTTGAGCATAGGCAATGCTGTCAGTAATTTTATCGTTTTGCCATTTAATTTCTTTGTATGCATGCTCAATCTCATTGTTTTTGATGGCAATTTGGTCTCTCTGCTTAGATATTTCAATATTCTGCTGTGCCAACTTTTTATTAGCTCTCTTCTTTTCAAATAGTGAATAAAGAATAACTAAGGCAAATAGTATCACAAACGCAGATCCGCTGATAAGAGTATTCCTGAGAAGCTTCTGACGTCTGATTTGTTCTTCCTGAAGAAGTCTTTCCTGCTCCATAAGGTCTATTTGCAGCTGTCTTTCTCTTGAAACCTGCTCTACCTCTTGTAATGTCTGTCGAGTGCTAATAAGTTCTTGTTGTCGTTCAGTTAACTCAACAGCAGTTGCTTGTTTTTCCGCTTGTGCTTGTTCAACCATTTTCGAAGCTTCCTCGCGGGTTTTTCTGGCTTGCTCTTCTTGTATTCGTCTTTCAATAATTGCAAATAATTCATAATATTCTCTCGCCTTTTCAGCTTTACCGATGGCATCATAATTCTTTGCTAAAAGAATATAGCAACTCCTTAAAACAATCATTTCGTTCAGTTCTGTTGCTATCTGCAATGCCTCTTCAAGGTTATTAATTGCTTTTTGGTTAAGCCCTTTTTCTGTTTTTGTTGAAGCAAGATTTATAAGAGATGAGGCTATTTCAGCTCTGCGTTTTTGCGACCTTGCGATATCCAGTCCCTTTTTCTGAAAGTCAATTGATGAGTCAAAATCTTGAAGTTCAAAGTAAATCTGGCCAATATTGTTGTAAATCTGGCGCACTGCATTTATATTGCCAATCTTTTCATTTGCTTTAACCGATTCTTTGAAAATGTCTATTGCATTTTTGTACTGATTATTTTCCCAATAAAAGAACCCCAAATTATTAAACCTTCGGGATGCTTCGGTGAAATTACCTTCCTGAAAATGCTTGTATGCTTCTGCTTTATATTCTTCAACTTGCTCAGGTGAAAAATCAAATGCCTGTCCAAAATTAGATAAACTAAATAGTGCAAATAGTAAAGCAAGTATAATTCTTATTAGTTGTATCTTCATTGCAAGGTATTGTGGTTTGTAAAACTCTCTTCTTACATCTCGTAATAATCAAATTCCAGCTTTGTCATGGTCTCAAAGTCTTTTCCT
>CAZRNU010000043.1:0-22448 GCA_964601515.1 uncultured Bacteroidales bacterium
TTACAACAGCCTGTTGTGCAATGATATTACTACCAAAACACACAAAGCTTGTTAATGCTATTAGGATTATTATTTTTCTCATAATTTAAAAGTTTAATGAATCTTTGGTGCTTTTTCCGACTTAAATTGACGTTTGGGCTTTCTTTCCGGTTTAAGCAAATTCTCCGGCCTTTTGTCTTTTTTAAAACCTAATTCTATGTCCATAGAAACATCTCCCTCTACCCAGAAATCTATCCAATATGTACCGTCCGTATTATGCCATGCATCTAAATAGTAGTAACCTTCCGGTACATTTGTAAAAATAACCTTTCCGTTGTCATCACTAACCAAAGTCTCAGAATAGTACTTTTCATTTCCATCTTTTGGCATGCCTTCACTAAACAAAGACACTTCGGCGCCAACTGAAGCTTCAGTCATTCCGAATTTATAAACAGTAATTTCAACAGTATAAGTTGGGCGAGGAGTTAAAAGAACATTAATAATCAATTCCTCTCCCGGCAATACTTCAAATTGACCATCATAGTATTCATAAATGTATTCCCAATCTTCTATCCAGAAATTGTACAATGCCGGAACCAACTCAATAGTAGCAACTCCATTTTCATCAGCACTTGTCATAAAAAAGTTTTCGGGGTTGTTAAATTCTTCAATGTAAATTGTCATCCATGGGATTGGCATATCAGTGTTAATATCAATAACATTGAAAGTAACCAAATTCGGTTTTGGATCAAGGTACACAGATTCAGAATACTCAGGACCTTCAATCATCATATAGCCCATATTAAAGTCGTGATATCCTGGAGCAGTAACTTCATATGCGTAATCTCCTGTTGCAAGATAAAACAAATAATCGCCGGCTGCATTTACTATTGTGTCGTTATTATAAGGATTGCTCATGTTGAAAACCTTGATAACTGCATTATCAATAGGCTCTTCCCAAATACTATATACTTGGAACGTAACCAAATATGGATCTTCTGTATTGAAAGATTTTTGTGTTCCATACCCTGCTAGTCCTTCTTCATTAATTCCAAAAGCTTTTACATAATATGTTGTTCCGGGGTGTAAAAAATCCAGTTGTGCAGTAAAATCACCGGTTCCTCCAAAAAACTCCATAGACATAACAATACCATAGTCAGAAGATATTTGAGCTTCCCAATTTAAAACAGGATTCGGACTGGTACTATAAACTACACCTGCCTGCCAAACAGTTGAACCACCATACTCAAGCACTTCACCACCTGCAAGAGCATATGTTTGTCCAATTTCTATAACATCAGCTGTTACAACTTTTGGAGCTACGCCAAAAGCAGTGTTAACAAACGTACCTGATTGAGACACTGAAAATAGTTCTGTGGGCATAAAATCTTGGCCTAAAGCCGAAATAGTGAATCCATCTGGGAAGAACTTGCCTTCATTTTGTTTTATGAAAACATCAGTTCTCTCCGGTATAACTTTAAAAATGTCGTAATATCCTTCTTCTTTAGAAGTTGTTTTTCCTGAAACAGCAAATCCTCCTCGAGTTTTAGTGTCGGCAGTTTCATCAACAAACACCTCTGTTAAGCCCGGAGTTACCCTAAAGATATCTTCAATGCCTTCTTTGGAAGTTGTTTTCCCTGAAACAGCAAATCCACCGCGAGTTTTATCTGTAGATTCAGCAACAAAAACCTGAGTTAAATTCGGCTGAACTAAGAAAAACAGACTATCTTCCTGTTTAGAAGTTGTTTTTCCTGAAACGGCAAATCCACCACGTGTTTTTTCGGTAGATTCGTCAACATAAACTCTTGTTTTTTCGGGAGTTACAACAAGAATTTCATTAGTTTCCTTAGATGTTGTACGTCCACTAACAGCAAATCCACCTCTGGTTTTTCCTTCTTCAGGCACTTCATCAATAAAAACTTTTACACTGTTTTCATAAACTGCAAAAACAGTTTCTCCTTTAGAGTTTTTAACTTCAAATAATGGTACTTCATCATCTTTATTCCCATCCGACAGAATCTCAAGCATAGCAGTAGGAGCTTCTGTTCCAATACCAACTTTTTTTGTGGTTGAAACCGCATCTTCTGTTTCTTCCCACGCTGTCACTGCTTGAGCCGTTGAAAATGCATAATTTGCAAAAGGAACTGATAGCAGTTGGGTTGTACCCATATCAACAAACGAAGTTCCACCGTTTATGTCTACCGCGATTTTTATAAAATAATTTGCGGTTGACCAGTTTATTCCTGCAAAAGAGCCTACTTTAGCATCTCCATTGCCAATAATTATATTAATTAGTCCAAAATCATTGGTTACAGGAAAGAAGTCTTCAGAATAAACCACAGTACCGGAAACACTTCCTTGAAGAATGCTGATTTCGATACCGACCTCTTGATTCGCAATAATTTCACCGGCTGTGTTTCTGATTACAGCCTGATAATTAAAGCCAAGAGGACTTTGACTTAAAACAGTAAATGCTGTTACAAGCAAAAGATTTAATGTAAAGAATAGTTTTTTCATAGTATAAAAATTTAAATGATAGGATTTTTCAAATAAACAATAACAGACCTATAAAGTTAACAAAAAGAGTTTTTAATATTTGATTAAAAGATGTTTTTTTTAGAATAAGGTAACTATATGTCTGACAGATAAGCAAATGACAAACTGAAGGATTGTTAATAAAGTAAGATTAAATAACTTTCATCCCGATTACTAGCTGATCATCTATTTGCTCTTCTCCATTCATCCAATTTTGCATTTCCTCTGCCAATATGAATTTCTGCTCACATATCGGTTTTTGGTGAATGGAAAAGAGAAATTCTTTAAATCTTTTCTTCATGTACTTGCTTTGGCCATTGGGTCCTCCAAACTGATCCATATAGCCATCCGAAAATATATAAAAAATGTCGTTTTGTTTCAGTTCAACTTCAGTACGAGCAAAAGGAACATCCTGCCTTACATATGCACCTATAGGCATTTTGTCTGGTTTGTATTCAATTAATTCATTATCCCTTATAAGAATTAACGGATTATTTGCTCCTGAAAACTCTAGTTTCATAATATTGAGATCTATTGAGACTAAAGCCACATCCATACCGTCTCTCCTTTCGTCTTTTTCACCTTCTTTTACCCCCTGGCTTAAGGTTTTAATAACATAATCCCTAAGCAAATTAAGGATGTAATCTGAGTGATTAACATCAAGCTTACCTACAATTTCATTTAGAAATGATGTGCCAAGCATACTCATAAATGCCCCGGGAACTCCATGCCCTGTACAATCTGCTGCAACGGCAATTATTCTGTTTTGCTTTTCAAAATGGTTAACCCAATAAAAATCACCACTCACTATATCTTTAGGTGCGAAATAAATGAAATACTCGAATAAGTTAGAGGTTTGTTTATTCGGCAAAACGGCAGTTTGTATTCTTTTTGCATACCTTATAGAATCTGTAATCGCCTTGTTTTGATGTTCAATTCTTTTATTCTTTTCAACAACCTCTGCAGTTCTTTCTTTTACAATAGCTTCAAGTCTTCTTTTATCTTCCTGTAGTTTTCTTGTGTAAAGTGAAATTGAGATTCTAATTATTAAAAAAGCAATTATTCCATATATTACATAAGCCCACCATGTTCTGTACCAGGGCGGCAAAATTCTAAATTCAATAATAGCTGCCTCGCTTTCAACTCCATAAATATTCTTGGCTTTTACGAAAAATCTGTAAGTACCTTCTTTTAAGTTTGTATATGTGCGTGTAACATCATTTTGCCATGTAGACCAATCAGGGTCGAAACCTTCAAGAAAAGAACGATATTGTAAATCTTCTTCATTTTCAAAAAAACCGGCAGAAAAACCAAAGGTGATATTGTTAAATTTGTAATTAATTGGATTGTGAAATACAGGAACTGATGTTTCATCATCCTTCGAATATTCAAAGAATCCTTCAGCTCCTTTATAAATTAGCGAATCAGTTCCTATAACAATTTGCCTGATGAATGCTTTATAACTTATTTGGAAGTTTTTTTGTCTTTCAAGGTTGTGAATAAATAGCCCATCCTGACCTCCAACCAATAACCGCGTTGAATCTGAAATCGCATTATTGATAGTCATTGGGGGAATAATTCTTAACGATATAGAATCAACAATCCAATTGCCCTTATCACTATATAAAATATCTGCTTTATTTATGTTGTTCATAGAATAAAAAGCCAAGGCTAATGTGTCGTTAAGTGAAAAGAATTCTTTTATAGAATTTTTGCCTCCCAATAAATTATTTAGTTCATCGTCAATGAAAAATTCTTTTTCTAAGTAGTTGTACTTCAGGATTTGGTTTTCAAAAGCAAAATAAACATCCTCCTTAAAATCGAAAAAGACTCCATTTTTTCCTGAAATGCTCTCCGGTAGAGCCAGAATTTCTCCTTTTTTACTTATCAATCTTAGCCCTGAAAAGGTATTACACCATAAATTACCTTCTTTATCCTCTGTAATTTTAGTAACAGTTTCGTCGCTTAAACCTAAAACATTTTTATTAAAAACAAGATTGTCGTACTTGTTTTCTATTATGTAAACTCCCCTTGAGGTCGCAACATAAATTCTGTCTTTCACCACTTTAGATTGAAGCAGTCTGTGAGTTTCAACATTAGTATCAAGAGGAATAAATCTGTTGTCTTTTAAAACATAAATATCTTTTCCGCTTGCTGCTATGAGCTTTTTACTGCCAGTGACAGAAGTATATGACAAAATTGAGTAAACAGCTTCTCCCGAAATTCCGGGAATATTTAGAAATTCGGCATTCTTGAATTTCTCCATAGAAAGCTTGAATACACCTTGCATTGTAGATACAAAATATTCGCCATTGTAAATCGCAATTTCTAACAGAGCTCCAATTAAACCTGATTCTCCGGCGAAAGATCTAACTGTAGAGCTTATATTTACTGAAGATATACCATTGGCCAACGTTAACCATAACATTCCGGAGTTATCAGGGGGAATTAATAATGCTGAAACAGTTTGATTTTGTAGTCCGTTTTTTTCAGTAAGATGTAAGAGTATATCGCCTTTTTTGTCAATAATATATAGTCCGTCTATTAATGTCCCCAATGCTATTAGTTCATCATTAATCATGGTTGCACAATATACTGAGCGCTCTATCAAAATGTTGTTTGTGCGGGCAGCAATTGAATTTGCTCCAAATGAGCTTACAGCACCACTATTAACATTATAAAAACAAAGACCCTTTTCGGCTGTTGCTATTAATAGAGTATCTTTTGACCATTTTAGTATTGAAAAAATATCCTTATTAATAAAGTGCTCACCACCTTTTGCTTTTACTAATTCACCTTCCTGAATTACCAGTAAGCCGGAATTATAATTCCCTGTATAAAGCTTATCATCAATCAAAAAACTCCAGAAATTATTTTCAGGTAATTCAAAAAACAGCAATGATTCATTATCAAAATCATAAATAAAAATGTACTGAAGAGTGCAGAAATAAACCAGACTTTTATAGGTATATGTTTTCCAAACTCTCTTAACCTCAATCGAGTCTGGTAAAAGATTTTTTAGTGAACGATATTCAAGTTGCCCGATATTATTTACAGCCAATCTGCCAAAATCATCAACACCTCCGGCATATATAACACCGTTTTGCCCGGTTGCTAATGAGAGAATATACTTCTGGTCGGGAACAGGAATTGAAATCCAGTTTTGTCCGTCGTATTCTAAAATTGATTGTGAATTGCCGAAATACAAAATGCCTCGATGATCCTGAGTGACGGCCCAATTAGGTTCGGCGGCCGAGTATTTTCTTGCTGAATAATTCTTTATAAACGGAATGCCATCAGAGTTTATCTGGGCAAATACTTGATTAAGGCTTAAAAACAATGCAGTTGCAATAACCCAAAAAAGTATTATTTGCTTTCTAATCTGCATAAAATACTTATTATTAAGAGTGTATAACCATTATACGAATTACAAATTTAAAATTAATAATCTAAAATTTGATTATTTTTGTCACTCTAAGCAAATTATTTATAAACAGTTAATGAAATACTAATGAATTTTGTTGAAGAACTAAAATGGAGAGGCATGATACATGATATTATGCCGGGAACTGAAGAGCTTATCAATAAAGAAATGACAACAGCTTATGTAGGTATCGACCCTACTGCTGATTCTCTGCATATAGGCCATCTGGTTTCTATAATGATGCTTAAACACTTCCAGCTTTGCGGACATAAACCTTTAGCTCTTGTTGGTGGCGCTACCGGAATGATTGGCGACCCAAGCGGAAAAAGCGAAGAAAGAAATTTACTATCTGAAGAAGTTTTAAGGCACAACCAGGAATGTATAAAAAAACAACTGCTTAAGTTTCTGGATTTTGAAACCGGACCCAACAAAGCTGAAATAGTTAACAATTACGATTGGATGAAAGACTTTTCATTCCTTAGTTTCCTAAGAGAGGTTGGAAAGCATTTGCCCGTTAATTATATGATGGCAAAGGATTCTGTGAAAAAACGACTGGAAACAGGTATTTCTTTTACTGAGTTTACATATCAGCTTGTGCAGGCTTATGATTTCTTTTTCTTATTCCAGAATAAAAACTGCAAACTTCAGATGGGTGGCTCAGACCAGTGGGGAAATATTACCAGTGGCACTGAATTGATTAGAAGAAAAGTTGGAGGTGAAGCATTCGCTCTAACCTGTCCGCTTATTACAAAAGCAGATGGTTCAAAATTCGGAAAAACGGAAAAAGGAAATGTTTGGCTGGATGCAAATTATACTTCACCATATCATTTTTACCAATTCTGGCTAAATTGCTCTGATGAGGACACTAAAAAGTATATTAAGATTTTCTCCCTGTTTTCTAGAGAACAGATAGACAGCATGATAGCCGAGCATGATGCAGCTCCACATCTTAGAGTATTGCAAAGAGCTCTTGCTGAGGACATTACAATCAGAATTCATAGCAAGCAAGACCTTGAAGTTGCACGCGAAGCTTCTGAAATTCTTTTTGGAAAAGGCACTACAGAAACTTTGAAAAAGCTGCCGGAAAATTTATTTCTAAATGTATTTGAAGGTGTGCCAATGCACAATGTTTCAAAGTCGGAAATAGAAAACAACATAGGAATTATTGAACTGCTTGCTGAAAAAACCAATATTCTTAAATCAAAAGGCGAGGCGCGCAGGGCTCTTTCAGAAAACAGCATCAGCATCAACAAAGAAAGAATTGACGAGAATTACAAATGTAGTTCTGAAGAGCTTATAAATGGAAAGTACTTGCTTGTTCAAAGAGGCAAAAAGAATTACTATATCGTTATTTGTGAATAGTTTTTTATAACGAAAAAATCTGCGCATATCAGCGTAATCTGCGGGAGACAATAAGATGGATAATTTCCCGCAGATTTCGCAGATTTTCGCAGAAAGACATAACCCATTTCAAACAAAACATTATAACAATGAAAACCTCAAAAACAATTTTCAGGACTTTAGCTGTTGTTTTAATAGCAGGATTGCTATTCTCATGTAACGGCAAACAAAGCATTTTCCCTGAAGGGAACGACATCTTCGGTGTTGCATTTCCTATAAAAATGCAGGATGATAATACCGTAATCTACCTATCTGATATTCTGCTTCCACATGCAATGGATAAAGAAATTTCTGTGAAAGGACATTCTGCTTATAACATTAGCTATAACAAAGAATTACAGGCAATTAGCATTGTTGCAAAAACAAAAAACCCGCCTCATCTGAGCGAGCTGACAATTACTGTTGACGAGGTTGATTATGCCTTAATTCTTCAGCGCTCAAGGCTTCAGAATATTACTTTTAAATTCGACCCTCAAGGGGAAAGATATCGTTCGGTAAAAATTGCCGGAGAACTTAACGACTGGGACCCTAACAAAACCAATCTTACTCTGATTGATGGCATCTGGCAGGCAAACCTTAAGCTTAATCCGGGCAATTATCAGTATCAGATTGTCGTTGACGGTAATTGGATATTGGACCCAAATAACCCTGTTAAGGTTGACAACAATATCGGAGGCTTAAATTCTCTTTTGGAAGTAAGCGGAGATTCTGATAATAAGCCTTTTATAACTACATCTTCTTACAAAAAGGGAGACATTCTCATTACATCTTACAACGACCCAAAAGAGATTTTTGTTCTTTGGAATAACTTTAAGCTTCCTGCTGAAAATGTTAGCGGACACGACAATCATCTTCACATTACAATTCCCGGAGATGCATATAAAACCACCAGAAGCTTTTTGCGCGTTTTTGCATATAACGATAACGGCATTGGAAACGACCTGCTTATTCCACTTGAAAAAGGTCAACCTCTTAAAAACCCTGCAAATCTTACACGACAAGATAAAGAAGCTACAATTCTTTATTTTATGATGGTTGACAGGTTTAAAAACGGAAATACTGATAACGATGACCCTGTTGACGATCCGGATGTGTTTCCAAGAGCAAACTACTTTGGTGGCGATTTAAGAGGTATTGTTAAAAAAATTGAGGACGGCTACTTTAGTAATTTGGGAATCAACACAATATGGCTGTCTCCAATTACACAAAACCCATTAGAGGCTTATGTTGAATATCCTGCGCCTCACAGAAAATATACCGGCTACCACGGATATTGGCCAATTACTCTTACTACGATAGACCACAGATTTGGCAATGAAAATGATATGAATGACATGGTTAGCTCGGCTCATGGCAGAAATATAAATGTGATGCTCGACTTTGTTTCTAATCACGTTCATGAAAAAAATCCATTGTTTATTGAAAACCCCGACTGGGCAACTCAGTTGAATCTCGATGATGGCCGCACCAATATACGTATTTGGGATGAGCACAGACTTACAACCTGGTTCGACACATTTTTGCCTAGTCTGGATTTTTCTAAGCAGGAAGTGATTGATGTAATGTCTGACAGTGCATTTTTCTGGGTGGAAAGATATAATCTCGATGGTTTCCGCCACGATGCAACCAAGCATATACCTAATGAATTTTGGAGAACGCTTACACAGAAACTCAGGGATAATTTTATGCACCCAAATACAAACAGGCTGTTTCAGATTGGCGAAACTTTTGGTAGTCGCGAACTTATTGGTAGTTATGTAGGAAATGGACTACTCGACGGGCAGTTTGATTTTAATCTGTATTTTGATGCTCGTTCGGTGTTTGCTCTTGACAATGAATCGTTTAAAAAGCTTGATTTCTCTTTACAACAAAGTTTTAGCTATTATGGTTATAACAACCTTATGGGCAATATTACCGGGAATCACGACCTTCCGAGGTTTATCTCTCTTGCCGGAGGTGCACTCAGATTTGACGAAGACGACAAAGAATCAGGATGGCAAAGAGAAGTTGGAGTTGGCGAGCAATCGGGCTACGATAAACTTTCTCAGATTACTGCTTTTATAATGACAATTCCGGGTGTTCCTGTAATTTATTACGGTGATGAAATCGGACTTCCGGGCGCAGGCGACCCCGACAGTCGCAGACCTATGAAGTTTGAGAACCTTACACCTGATGAGCAAAAAGTAAAAGACAATGCAACAAAGCTTTGCAATTTGAGAACATCAAATTTGGCGTTTATTTATGGAGATTTTCAAACTCTGAAAGTTACTGATGAGGTATATGTTTACGCAAGGTCGTACTTTGATAATCAGGCAATTGTGTTTTTCAACAAAGCCGCAGAAGCACAAACAATTACCGTTGATTTGCCAAACAGATTTGCAAAGGCGGTATTCACAACGAATTTTGGCTCATCAATGAACGTAAGCAATAACAGTATTTCAATAACCGTAAAACCATTCGGATTTGATGTGCTAACAGCGAAGTGATTGGGCAGGGAGCATGGTGATTAGGGCGTGGTGCTTAGGGGTATAGAGGTATAGGGTATAGGGGGGGTGGGTTTTGGATTGTGCAGATTGAATAACACGTCATATCGAGCGTAAGCGAGATATCCCGTAGTTAAGGATTGAAGGGATTGTATGGTAGAAAAAATATTTTAAAACACTAAAACACATTATTATGAAAAAAACAGCTTATTACAAATTAACAATTCTGCTTCTGGCAGGTATTATTCTTTTTGCTTGCAAAACAGAACAACCAAAAGAAAATGTTTGTTTGCTCGACCATCCTGAATGGAGCATAAACGCAAACCTTTACGAAGTAAACGTTCGACAGTTTACCAAAGAAGGTACATTCAATGCATTTTCGGAACATCTTGAAAGACTCAATGAACTTGGAGTTAACATACTATGGTTTATGCCGATTTCACCCGTTGGTGAGCTTAACAGAAAAGGAACTCTTGGAAGCTATTATTCAATTCAGGATTATACCGCAATTAATCCGGAGTTCGGAACTCTTGAAGATTTCAAGGCTGTAGTAAACAAAGCTCACGATTTAGGAATGTATGTTATAATTGACTGGGTTGCAAACCATACCTCTTGGGACCATGTGTGGACAGTATCTAATCCTGAATACTTTGTTTTGGACGAAGAAGGCAACTTTACTGCTCCAAACGACGATTGGACTGACGTTTTACAGTTGAATTATGACAATCCAGACCTTTGGGATGCTATGATTGCAGAAATGAAATATTGGGTTGAAGAAGCCAATATTGATGGTTTCAGATGTGATGTTGCATATATGGTTCCAACTGAATTTTGGAATCGTGCAACAAAAGAACTTATGGAGATTAAAACCGTTTTTATGCTTGCTGAAGCTGATACACCTGAACTTAACATTAGTGCATTTCACGCCGGTTACGGTTGGCACTTACACCACGTAATGAACAGCATAGCACAGGGGAAAATGGATGTATCGGAAGTTGACAAATATTTCTTCGAAGACAATCAGGGAAATTATCCAAAAGGAGCTTATAAAATATACTTTACCTCAAACCACGATGAAAATTCATGGAAAGGAAGTGAATTTGAAAGAATGGGAGATGCAGCTGAGCTTTTTGGAGTTCTGTCAGCTACAGTTCCTGGAATGTTTTTAATGTATAACGGACAAGAAGCCGGACTCGATCGCAGGCTTGAATTTTTCGAAAAAGATGAAATAGATTGGACAGATCTTACTTATACTGATTTTTACAAGCCTCTTTTAAAACTTATCAATCGCAATAAGGCCCTTTGGAATGGCATGGCCGGCGGAACTATTGTAAGAATTAAAACCGACTGCGATGAAAAAGTATTCGCCTTTATAAGAGAAAAAGGTGATGATAAAGTTGTAGTAATTCTAAACATGTCGGATCAGGAAATAAAATTCAATCTAGAAGGAGATTTGTTTAAAGGAAATTACACAGAACTTTTCACCCAAAAACCATTCTCCTTGGAATCAGCTGAAATGGAAATGCTTCCATGGGGTTATTTGGTGCTGGAGAAGTAGGATAAACCCCGTAGAGACGTGCCTAACAGGCACGTCTCTACAGGCACGTCTCTACTAAATAATCGATTTCATCTCCTTTCGATGTAAAACTACAAATCCTTCATTATCCTGTTTTGATGCCTGATGCATGGCTTTTGCCACTGTGAGAGCTTTTATGGGTTTCATGTTTGAAGGAAACAATATTGATAGTGGTATAATAATGTATTTACCTACATCTTCTCCAAAGCGAAATTCTTTTCTGTCTCCAAGCAACAATGACGGCCTTAAGGCAACGGCAGACTTGATATTTAGACTTTTTACGACATCCTCAACTTCTCCTTTCTGCTTGAGGTAGAAGTTTTTACTTTTGCTGCTTGCACCCACTGAAGATACGAAGATGAACTTCTCACAACCTGTTTCTTTGCAGAGTTTTGCTGCATTTACAGGGATGTCATAATCCACTTTGCGATATTCTGCTTTGTCGCCTTTTACTTTTTTACTCGTAGTTCCAACGGCACAAAATACCACATCACTACCATTTATTGCCGACTTATATGCTTCAATATCAGCGAAGTCGATTTTAAAAACTTTCGCTTTTGGGTGCTTAGCTTCAAATGGTTTTCTAACTAAAACTCTTATCTCTGAATATGACTCATCATTAAGCAAATAATTATATAAATGATTGCCAATCAATCCTGTAGCTCCTATAATTGTTGCAATTTTATTTTCCATGTGATTACTTTTTGTTACGATTCTTGTTAAAATATCCATAATGTATCCATAAAATATCCATATGCTGGTTTTTCTTGTTCGTCAGTATATGTCCTAACAATATAATCAACGAAATGTTAATGATTAGTCAATAATAAGACTAACAATCTGATTAATTGCGCTTTGCGACTCTTTTAAGCTTGTTATTAACATCCATACATGAAACATTTTGGGATACTCAAAAAAATTTAGCTTAGTATTTGTGCTTGCAACTATCTCCTTGAGCTTTTTTGCATCAGGATATAAAATGTCATGTGTGCCGGTAAACACAGATATTTGAGGGAGATTTTGAAAATCGCCAGCGAGAGGACTTACAAGGAAATTATCATGTTCAAGAGAATCGGCATATAGTTCGGCTGCAAGTCTTAAACCCTTGACATTTAGCATCTTGTCTTTTTTGTCGATTAATTGTATTTCAGGGTTGCTCATGGTAATGTCAAGCCATGGCGAAAGTAAAATAAGCTGACTTGGAAGAGACGAACCTTCATTTCTGAGTTTTTGAGCAAATCCAAGTGCAAGTCCGCCGCCAGCCGAATCACCCATAAATATTACGTTATCGCTTGTAGTTTCCTTAAGAATTTGCAGGTAAACAGCCTCAACAAAAGCATAAACATCAATATAATTTGCTTTGGGCACAAGAGGATAATCAGCTACAATTATTGTTGCCTTAGTTTTGTATAGCAACTCTTCTATAATGTCCCAGTGGATTTTTGAGATTCCTTCGATATAGGCTCCGCCGTGAAGATATAGTATTACTTTTTCAGAGTTTTCATTTTTCGGTTTTAATGTAAAAATCTTATTTTCAAGCACGTAGGTCTCAGAAATTTCAGCTTTTTTTCTTAGAGACTTAGGTATATCTGCCGGTTGGTGATTATATTTATCACGTTCGATAGTTCTTTCAACATAGCTTTTCATTCCTGCCACCGACATTCCGAATTTTATCATTTTCGACTGAAAGCTTTCAGGTTTTTCATGTATATAAACATTCACAGAATCCATATTTGCAAACGCATTTAAGTATAAAATGAAAAGAATAACAAACGATAATGCTCGCGAAAATGTCATTATAAAGTCTTTATTTAAAGATTTCAAAGATAACAAATATTGATTTGCAAGAGATTAGAGTGATGAAGAGTTTTAGTGTCCTTTGTGAATTCTTAGTGTTCTTGGTGGTTTAAATTTTTACCACAAAGTTCACAAGTTATTACTGATTAAAATTCTAATAAATTCCCTAACTTTATACAATGAAAATCAATCATCCTGTTATTTCCGCAGCTATTCTTGCCGGAGGAAAAAACTCACGCATGAATGGAGAAAACAAAGCTCTTCTCAAAGTTGACGGAATCTCAATTATCGACAGACAGCTTGAGGTTTTGTCAGGGCTATTCAATGAAATTTTTATTGTTGGAAAAGATTTTGATAATGGTCATAATCTTAGAATAGTTGAGGATATTTACCCTGATAAAGGTCCATTGTCAGGCATTCACACTGCTCTTTCCTACTCAAAATCCCAATTTGTATTCGTGGTTTCCTGCGATATGCCTTTTTTGTGTGCTGATTTCATAGGGGAGTTGGTTTTTGAGGCCGGTAAAAATAATTACGAGGCAATTGTTCCAAAACACGATTTAGGGATTGAGCCTATGCATGCTTTATATAAAAAAAATCTGCTTAAAAATGCCGAATCTACTCTGATGCAAGATGACATCAGAATCAGGAATATGTTTAAGGGTATTAAAATAAAATATTTTTCCGTAAATTTACACTACAATACCGAAATGATTTTTTTCAATATCAACAACCCCCAAGATCTCCAAAAAGCACAAAGTCATGCAAAAGGAATTAAATAAAGAGCAAATTTTAAGCATTATAAAAAAACACTCGCCAGAAAAGGAAAACATTTTAAAATGCCTTCACGAATTACAGGACGCACATCCACAAAATTATATCAGCGAAGCAATTCTCAATGAAACTGCAAAATACTTCAAGCTTACCAAAGGGCAGCTCTACGGAATAGTTTCTTATTACAGTATGTATAGCCTTAAACCTCGGGGTAAATACCTTGTAAGGGTTTGTAAATCGCCTGTTTGCAATATGCTAGGGGCAAAAAGTGTTACAGAGTTTTTTGACACAAAGTTTAATCTTAAACCCGGAGAAACTACTTCAGATGGTCTGTTTACACTGGAACTTGCCGAGTGTCTGGGCAGATGCGGCAAGGGTCCTTCTATGATGGTAAATCGTGATGTTATCACTGAGCTGGATGAAAAGAAACTCGATGAGATTTTAAATACAAAAAAGCAATCACTTTAAACACTGAATATCTGCATCTTATGAATAGTAACTTCCCAAAAATATCACTTAAAAGACAAGGTACTATCAATCCTCAATCTATTGAAGATTATATCAATACCGGAGGTTTTGCAGCATTAAAAAAAGCACTATCTCAATCTCCTGCAAGCATACTTGAAAGTGTTGAAAAATCAGGTCTTAAAGGTCGCGGTGGAGCGGGATTCCCAACCGGACTAAAACAAAAATTTACGGAAAAATCATGTACTGATTGCAGCGATAGATTTGTTGTGTGTAATGCAGACGAGGGAGAGCCGGGCACTTTTAAAGACAGAATGATTATGGAAACCGACCCTTTCCTGATGATTGAAGGAATGATTATTTCTGCCTTTGCAATTCGAGCTACTAAAGGATATGTTTACATCAGGGGAGAATATTATACCTCAATTGAAAACATAAAGAATGCAATAAAGCTTTGCTATGAAAATGGTTACCTCGGACAAAACATCTGTGGTTCAGGATATTCTTTTGAAATGGATATTGCTCTTGGAGCCGGTTCATATTTGTGCGGTGAAGAACTTACGCTTTTAGAATCCCTCGAAGGTAAAAGAGGCTATCCCAGAATTAAACCCCCTTTCCCTGCAGAAAAAGGTCTTTGGGGTTTGCCTACTCTGGTTAATAATGTTGAAACGTTTTCTCATATTCCTTTCATTGTTGAAAATGGCCATGAGGAATATTCCAAAATTGGCACAGAAGGGTCTAAGGGCACTAAATTGTTTTGTGTTAGTGGAAATGTTAATAATACCGGCGTTTACGAACTTCCTATGGGAATTACTCTCAGAGAACTTATTTTTGAGATATCAGGTGGAATGAAAGACGGATATAATTTTAAAGGTGCATTGCTGGGTGGTGCCGCAGGAACATTTGTCGACAGTTCGTTTCTGGATGTCCCTTTGGCTTACGAAACTCTTAAAGAGAAAGGTGCAACACTCGGCTCCGGCGCTGTTATCGTTATAGATGACAAAACCAACTTGAAAGAAATGATGATCTCTATTTTATCGTTCTTCAAACACGAATCATGCGGCAAATGTGTACCATGCAGAATTGGAACAGCTTTGTTATATGAAAGAATCAAAAAGCCACAATTAGCTGAAAACGACTTTTTATGGATGCAAACACAAGCATCATACATGGCAAAAAACTCTCTTTGCCCATTAGGACAAAGTCCTGATCTTCCGATAAAAACAGTTGTAAAATATTTCAAAAACGATTTATAAATGTCGAAATTAATTGAAATTCAAATTCAAATAGATAACAAAGCCATAAAGGTTGCAGAAAACTCAAATCTTTTGCAGGTAGCTAGAGATAATGGTTTTGATATACCGGGTTTATGCTATCACAAAAAGCTTACTCCCACAGGGGCTTGCAGGCTATGTGTGGTAAAAATTGAAAATACTCCCGGACTGGTTATGTCTTGCACTGTGCAGGTGAAAGATGGCATGAAGGTAACTGCCTTTGATGAAGAGTTGGAACAAAACCGCAGGCATACTCTGTCATATCTGCTCGCGGAGCATAATGAAGAATTCGACGATTCTTACGAAGATGAAATCAGGCCTCTGATTAGAAAATATGGTCTTGAAAATCCGGAAAACAGACCTCTAAAGCCAATTTGGCAAGGAATACCGAGAGTGGTAGATAAAACTTCTCCCGTTCTCACTTACGATTCTTCTAAGTGTATAAGATGTTTTCGTTGTATTAAAGCCTGTGAGGAAGTTCAGGGAAAGGGCGTTTTAAACTTTGCCGACAGAGGAATTTCAAAATATATTATTGCCGGTTATGGCGAATGGTTTGATTCTGAGTGCGATGGATGCGGAGAGTGTATTCAGCTTTGTCCGACTGGAGCAATTGTAGAAAAACCGTTTAGAGAGTTGTTGAAAATCAGCGAAATAGATAAAAAGGTTATAACAACTTGTCCTTATTGCGGTGTAGGTTGCCAAACAGAACTTTTTGTTAAAGACAACACAATTCTTAGGTCCGACGGTGTTGAGGGAGTTTCTCCAAACGACGGCAGACTTTGTGTAAAAGGTCGTTTTGGATATCAATATGCAAACAGCAAGAAAAGACTTACGCATCCTTTGATAAAAAAGAATGGCAAGTTTGAAAAAGCGAGTTGGGACGAGGCTATGGATTTGATTGCAAGCAAGTTTTCTGAAACAAAACAGAAGTTTGGCAATAAATCATTAGCAGGATATAGTTCTGCTAAGTGCAGCAACGAAGAGAATTACGTTTTTCAAAAGTTTGTGAGAATTGCTTTTGGTAACAATAACGTGGATTATTGCACACGTTTGTGCCATGCATCTACTGTTACAGCTATGCTAAAATCTTTTGGAGACGGAGCAGGAAGCAATTCGATAGAAGATTTTGAAACCACTGATTGTCTGTTGGTTACAGGTAATAACATTATAGAAACACATCCCATAACAGCCACTTATGTAAAAAGAGGCAAAGCTGCCGGGCAGAAAATTATTGTGATAGACCCCAAGTGGACTCCACTTGTTAAGTATGCCGATGTTTGGCTACAGCCTAAGCTGGCAACTGATGTGGCTCTTTTAAATGGTATGATAAATATCATAATTGAGAATGGCTGGGTTGATAAAAACTTCATTGAAAAAAGGGTTGAAGGCGGAATGCAGGCATTTGAAAGTCTTAAAGAGCTTGCTTCAAAATATACTCCTGAAAAAACTGAAGAAATAACAGGGGTGCCCAAAGAAAAGCTTTTCAAAGCTGCAAAGATTTACGCTACTGCAAAAACTGCAATGATAGCAACCGGTATGGGACTAAGTCAGCAGACGGTTGGAACAAATAATGTTTTTTCTCTCATTAATATGTGCCTGATTACCGGACAGATAGGCAAGGAGCTTTGCGGATTAAATCCTCCCCGCGGACAAAATAATGTGCAGGGAGCAACAGATGTCGGTGCTAGCCCGGTAAATTATCCCGGTTATATTCCTCTTACAAATGAAGAAAACAGAAAAAGAGTGGCTGATATCTGGAAAGTTCCCTTTGAAAGTTTAGACCCCAAGCCCGGACTTACTACTATTGAAATTATGAATGCCGCTTATGACGGAATTATAAAAGCCTTGTATATAATGGGAGAAAATCCTGTTGTAACCGATCCCGACAGGCATCATACTGTTGAAGCATTGAAAAAGCTCGACTTCCTGGTGGTTCAGGATATTTTTGAAACAGAAACTACGGAGTATGCAGACGTAATACTTCCGGCAGCTTCATTGTTTGAGAAAAATGGCACAGTTGTAAATTCGGATAGAAGAGTGCTTCGACTGAGGAAAGCAATTGATGCTCCCGGCGAATCACGACAAGATTGGGAAATATCTGTTGAAATAGCGAAAAGAATGGGCTACGATATCGGCAGTTATAATTCACCGGAGGAGATATTTGCAGAAATAGCAAAGGCTGCGCCGATTTTTGGAGGTATAACGTATAAAAGAATCGAAAAACATGGCATCCAGTGGCCATGTTATGATGAAAACCATCCGGGTACATCAACACTCTTTTTAGAGCGGTTTAACACTGAATCCGGCAAAGCAAAGATTTTCCCGGTAGATTATAAAGAACAAAGCGAAACTCCAAATTCTGAATATCCGTTTGTAATGAATTCCGGTAGGCTGCTTTATCAATACCACTCTGCAACCATGTCGAGAAAAAGTGACATTCTGAATGCTTACGCAAACCAAGCTTACATCATCATAAATCCAGAAGATGCCCAAAAATTGGGTATTAAAGATGGAGATAAAGTAAAAGTTACATCTCCGAGAGGCAGCCTTGAAACCACGGCAAAAGTGAGTGAAGAAGTTTTGAAAGGAGAAACATTCATGCCATGGCATTTCAACGAAGCACCGGTAAATGCTCTAACTCGAAACGAAATAGACCCAATGTCGAAGATTGGGCCGTTTAAGTATTCTGTGGTAAAAGTGGAGAGGGTTTAGGAGGTTTTGGGTGTGCTTTGAGCAACGGGATCCCGTTGCCCCCTACCTGTCATACCGAGCCGGCAGGCGAGAAATCCCGTTGATACTAGGAAAGCGTTGGTAAAAGAGGCATTTTCATTGGTCACGCTAATCCACTGGATTCCTCCCATGCGGTCGGAATGACGTGCGGGAAATGAACCACGGGATCTCTCACTTCGCATTGCTTAGTTAGAGATGACATGCTGAAAGGGTTGATAATAATGAGGTTTTCAGCATCAGATGAATTAGCTTTTACTATTTTTGTAGCCAATTCTTCTTCTTTCTTTTTGCTCTTGGTCAAGTTTATTTTTATTCAATAAAAAGTTTATAGCTTCGTAAATATCCTCAAACTGCTTATCATACTTTTCTTCTATAAACCTTAGTTTTTCATTAAGTTCTTCGTAATTAATTAACAGATTCCTCATTGCAATAAATGCCCTGATAATTGCTATACTAGTTTGTCTGGCTTTTTTACTTTTTAAAACATTTGCTAACATAGCAACGCCATATTCTGTAAAGGCTTTTGGCCTGGCAGTTTTTGGGCGTTTTCGGGATATGTAGTCACAATTTGTGATGACATAGATTCCAATTCTTCTAAGGTTAATTCGAACATGAAATCATTTGGAAAAACATCAATGTTTCTTTTTACTGCCTGATTCAAAACCCTGGTTTCCACTTCATATAGCATAGCAAGGTCAAAGTCTAACATTACATTAAAGCCCCTGATTTGATAAATCTTTTTTTGAATAACTTCTAGTTGCATGTTTAGTATATTTTAGATGCTAATTTAAAAGCGTCAAATATTTGACCTTCGAAAAACACTCCTTTCTCGGATTTTGTTTTTAATTATCGCTTCTATGTTTTTTATTGAAAATTCGCATTAATAAGCATAATAATTATGCAAATTAAGCATTAAATTATATGTAAAGCAAATGAGTGTGGATATAAAATTGTTTTTTAATTACTCACGCTCATCCATCGGGATCTCTCCCTTACGGTCGAGATGACGTGCTTTGAATAGCGAGACTCCTCCCTTGCGGTCGGAATGACATGCGGGAATGGTTGAAAACAAAGGGCATCAGGGCAGGCTGCGCCTGCCCTGATGCCCTTCCTCTCTTTAAAAAGCACCTGTCATTTCGAGCGTTAGCGAGAAATCCCGCTGAAAACAGGAAAGCGTTGGTAAAAGCGACTTTTTTAAGGGTTACGCTCATCCACGGGATCTCTCACTTCGCGTTGCTCCGTTCGAGATGACCTGTGGAAAGGGTTGATAATATAGAAAAAAGGCAGTCGCACTTAAAACCTCAGCGACAAGCAACTTAATCCACCGTCGAGTTTTCTAAACTCCGACATGTCGAGCTCAATTGTTTTATAGCCTAAACCCTGAATTTTTTTAAGAGTTCCCGGATATCCCGATGGCACCAGAACGGTATCGTTTATCCAGAGGGAATTTGCCGAATATGCTTCGTTTTTTTCTACAGCAATTTTGTTAAAACTATCAAATTCAGGCTTTTGCAAAAATTCACCGGTGATAAGCAAGTTGTTATTTTCAAGGTATGATAATCCGGTTTTTAAATGAAGCATTGTACTCATATTAATGGCTGATGCTGTCATATTATACTGGCTAAGAATACTTTGCAATTGTTTTGCTCCTTCTTCGTTTGTTCTATCTGAAAGTCCGATATAATAATGAGAACCTACCATCATAACGTCTCCACCATCCAAAGTTCCGGGGTCTTTTATAAAATGGATATTTTGATAATATTGCTCAAGAATGCTAGGCATTGGCATTTTTTCGCCATTTCTTGAAGATGCACCGGGGTTGGTAATAATCGCGCAATAAGGAGTACATAATGCTGTATCTTCAATAAAAGTAGAATCCGGATATCTTGAGTCGGCATCAAGAACCATTACGGTAATTCCGCAGTTTTTCAATGCATCAACATATTGTCTGTGTTGATGCAAAGCAACTTCATAATCAGGATTTCCTAGATTTGCGCTTGTTAACCCTTTAATCATTTCAGGGCAGGGTTTTCTTACAATTGCTGTAGTAAACATACTATTTTCAAATTTGAGTAAGTATAAGATGATTCGAACAATGACAAACAGTTAAAATAGATTAACTGAAAAATGTGGCAATTTTCTTCCAAATAAATCGCGCAAAATTATGCATTTAATCGATACTGCAATTAAATTTTCAGTAAGGAGTTAAAACATCTCTTTTAGCTTTTTATATCCGCTTCTGCTTGCACGAAGTTCTTCGCCTGTTTTGAGCTTAATTTTATAAGTGTCTTTCTCCCAAAGGATTATCTGATCGATAAAATCAACATTTACTATCCATGAGCGGTGAATTCTTATAAATTTCTTTATGTCGAGATGCTCTTCATAATACTTCATTGTTTTCTGTTTCAGATGGCGCTTACCTTCAGAATAAATGAACACATAATCGTCGTAAGCTTCTATATGAGATATTTTTGAAACAGGTATAACTGTAATGTTGCTGTTCATTTTTACCACAACTCTTTCAATGAATAAATCTGAAGGAGTGTTTGTAATGATTTGCTTATCAGTATTTTGAGTGCTGTCTTTTTGAGTATTTTGTATTTTATAAACGGCTTTGTTTAAGGCGTTAGCAAACCTCTCTTTAGAGAATGGTTTCATTAGATAATCAACAGCATTAATTTCGAATGCTTTTATTGCATATTCGTCATATGCGGTAGTGAAAATGACTTCGGGCGGGTTTTCAATAATTTCAAGCATTTCAAATCCAGTAAGTTTTGGCATTTGAACATCAAGAAATATTAAATCCGGACTGTGCTCCTGAATTGCTTTTGCCCCGGAAAATCCATCGTTGCAAATTGCAGCTATTTCTATATCCGGAAAATCTTTCAAATAAGCCGAAATAAGCTCTGCAGCAGGCTTTTCATCATCAATTATCAGGACTGTTATCTTGTTCATTTTTAGTGTTTTATTGTATAATGGCTTTATGATTGGGGAATTCTTAAAACAGCAACATATTTATCTCCTTGATAACCAGCGCTAAACAAGTTGTCTTGACTGTAAACAAGCTTCATTCTTTCTCTTACATTTTGTAATCCTGTTCCTGTACCTTTGGTGTTTGTTGATTCAAGGTCGAAATTGTTTGAGATTTCAATTAAGAGAACATCATTGTCAACCTTTGCATCAAGCCTGATTTTAACTTTATCGCCTGTGTTATAAACCACGTGCTTTACTGCATTTTCAATTAATGGCTGAAGAAGCATCAAAGGAACAGGCCAGTTTTTGGGAACATCTTCTGTTACAGAAATAAACTCCAGTCTTTCTCCAAATCTTACTTTTTCTATATCCAGATATAGCTGAATATGATGAAGTTCTTTTTCGAAATCTGCCATACTATGTCCTTTTCGACTAAGGGAATATCTTAGAAATTCTGAGAGTTTTATAATCATTTCTCCTGCTTTTTCAGGATTTGAGATTGTAAGAGAATTGATGGAGTTCAAGCTGTTGAATAAAAAATGAGGATGTAGTTGAGAGCGCAATTCGTTAAGCTGTGCTTCTTTAATAAGAGATTTTAGCTGCAATTCATGAGCCTGTTTTTCTTGTAGCGATTCATAAAAGCCTATCGCATAGTATATTACAACAGACGAAATATACAGCATTAATGACAACAGAATTTTGTATGAAAGAATTGTATCCCTAAAAACACTTCCCCAATATGGGTTCAAAACAGTAATTATGCCCCAGTTTACTAAGATCCAAATAGATGATGTAAGAGCATAAATCAGAAGATTATTTACAAACATATCATAAGGTGTTCTTACACTGTTTATTCCAAAACGAATTGGATACCAAAGCGTTAATGCAACCAGCATGTATGTAAATCCTGACAGAATACTATCAGCCAAACAATATGCAGTTGAGTATTTTGCTGATACTAGTAGAGAGAAGAATTGAATTACAACAACAAAAAACCATATCCCCAGAAAGGGGATAATGGTTTGTCTGTTTTTTAT
>CAZRNU010000044.1:0-22361 GCA_964601515.1 uncultured Bacteroidales bacterium
AATGCAACCACAGTTGTACCAGTTATTCAGCATAGTTTCCCTAGTGTTGGTAAGTATAAGATAGTGCTAAATGTTGAAGATGGAATAGCATCAGTTGGCCCTTTTTCAGTTGAGATGAATGTTACTGGTAATTATGAGGCAAGTTTTTCTTATTTAGACAATGATATTCATAGGACTGTTAGATTAGGTCAGCTTGCATCCATTTTAGACCTTTCTGGTCCTTTTAATAATATTGGTAGAGCTGTTATTAATCATCAATGGGCGGCAGGCGATTCGTCAGCTGATTACTATTTTAAAGACGGAACAGAAAGGTGTAATACAAGTATTGGCAAAAAATATCCAGAGAGTAGAATTCTTGGGATTAATTACGCAAGTGCTGGCTTTAAAGAATCGAGTTTTGCGGTTGGTGGATATAATTGTGAAAAAGATCCATTAGTAGGATCTTCTGTGCAAGTAAAATTTATTGTGGTTGACTGTAGTGAAATAGCAACATCTGATGATTTTTCAAATGCAATTAGCAAAATTTATTCTTGGGCTAATTATTGGTGGTGTGGGAGTTTTGAGTTAAACAAGGCTACCATCCCTGAAGTTAACAACCCAAATTCAAATAGAATTGATATTGCTGCGTGTAATGAAATACGATTGTTGCCAGGATTTCATTCAAAACCAAATGGAGCAAATTTTTTTAAATTAAGAATTGACAATAGACTTCATTTAACAAAGGAGTATTCATCTCAGGAGTTTCTTGATGGTGAAAATAAAATCATTAATTCTTTTGAAATAGATATTGAAGGTGAGAATAGTTGTATTATTTATCCAAATCCAAACAATGGATATTTTTTATTGAGGTTATTAGGAAGCGAAGAAAGCATAAAAAAGATTACAATTTATGACACAAAAGGATTTGTTGCAAAAAAATACAGTAATGTAAACGAACAGTCACATTATGTGGACATTCAAGATAAACCAAATGGCATATATTTGTTAATTGTGGAAACTATTTGTGGCAACACACATATTATGAAAGTCGTTAAAATTATCCAATAGCTTACTAGAGTTTTATATAAATTTAAAACAGGGATGTTTCTTTTATTATTAGATTTGTTTTTTTATTTATCTTAATAATTAGCTGTTAATTTTTGTATGGTTAGTAAATTAACCGCATAAACATTTTTATCAATTTTAAAATCAATGAAGCAAAAAATAAACATAAACGGTTTACTTAAACAAATTCCAAAGATTTTGTTTTTCATTACATTTTTAAGCTATTTCTCGTGTTCTGAAGCTCCGAATTCAAAAAGCACCGGCCTTATTATACCAATAACAGACAGTGCACAGTATTTTACAGTCTTTGACAGCAATTGCCCTAATGAACTTTGGGATAGCACAGTTGCGATTCATTTGAAAGAGGATTTATGGAAAGATATCTTTATCTATGATGCCGGACATTTTCTTATGGTGCCTTTGCATGCAGCTTTTGAATTTGATAAAAAAGAATGGCAAATTGATTTTTATAATCATTTTCAGCGGTTTTCCAAAAATAAGGATAGCATTTCTGAGGGTAGATTGAATAAGGTTCATTATTATTATCTACTTAGTGATATATTTCTTTATCTGATTATAGTATTGAAGATAGTTTACTACTAAATAATTTAGCATCATACGTATATTCAGAGTTGATTTTATTATGGGAAGTTGAGCCTGCTTGGCAATGGGATATGGAGAGTTTTATTGGAATAAAAAACAGAGTTCATTGGAAGATAAATAATAAAGATGTTGCTTTAAGCTACTATCGTGCTTTTATCGATGAGGAGTTTTTTTCGTTTGCAATTGCTGCTGACTTATACAGTTTTTTTAAATCTAAAAACATAGAAAAAAGTCAAAAATTAATGGAAATTTTAGAATATGCTTTTATAGTTTTCAAAAATGAAGTAAAATATTTAGACAACAACCGTTGGCTGTTTCAACCAGGCGTATGGCATCAACATCCAGATTATGCTTTTGTGGGAAACACAATAAAAGAAGAGAGTAATGAAAAAATCATTATTGAAGATATTGCCTCTGATACTTCTCATTCGCATCGTTTTCCATTATGGCTAAATAGCTTAGCAAGTGCTTATCCAAATGGCAGTAATGAAAACGAGTTCTATAAAAATCTATTAGATGGGCTTGGTAGTCAGTTTCTTACTAAAGTATTAGTTTCACCCAACGACGATTTTAAATATTATAGAACTACTAATTTCATGAATGGATGGAATGGTGTTTATAGATGGAATTATAATACAAAAAACATCAATGATGGCTATGGACCATATGAATTATCTGGCACATTCAATATAGGATGGTGGACTTTCTTAGGAAGAAAGGAAATTAAAGACGCTTATAAATTTATGTACGAATCATATCCAATATCAGAAGAGGCTATTAGGCTTTACGAAGGTCCTGGTACAAAAAGAGAAAGGCATTGGCTAGTAAAGAACTCTAACAACTATATAAACGGATACCAAAAGCTTATAGCTTTTTTGGCTTCAGAGATTTGATGATTGTTTTATTTCAACAGATATCAATCCAAATCACATATCTATTTTTGCAACAATCGGCTTGTATAATACTTTACATCGATTTTCCACGTTTAAAAACGTAGATTTCATCATTACGTAAAAAGTCCTTAGCTTTGTAAATATTTTAATCTTATGATACGCTTTTCAGCCTTATTCCTTATAATTTCATCTCTGATTTTTTGCACTGAAACCAATGCTCAGGGTATTCCGATTGGTGCATGGAGGCATCATCTTCCTACCGGCAATGTTATTAAAGTAGCTGATGTAAAAGATGAAATAGTTGGTGCCACAGAATATGGTCTTATTGTTTATAACCGTAAAGACAACTCAATATCAAAATTCAATAAAGTTCATGGCCTGTCGGATTTTGGAATTACAGAGCTAAACTATTTTTCCGAACATGATTTGGTGTTTATTGGATATAGCAATGGGAATGTTGATATAATAAAAAACGGCATTGTTTATAATGTTCCCGATATCAAAAACACTACAACGATTCTGGGCAGTAAAACTATTAATGCTTCACTTGCCTACGGAGGTGATATTTTTATTGCTGCCGACTTTGGTATAGTTCAGCTTAATATTCAGCATCTGGTAATATTTAATACATTCTTTATCGGCAGTAATGCAAGTGTTTTAAAAGTTAATGATTTGCTTATACATCAGGAAGTATTTTATGCGGCAACTCAACAAGGGATGCTTATTGCAGATATTAATTCTCCTAATTTATCTGATTTTAACTCATGGAGTCTGCTCGAAGATCAACCGGTAGAAGGTGGCGTTTATAAAGCTGTTATTGTTGCTTTCGATAAGTTGTTTCTATGGAATAGATCCGGAGACATTGATCAGATTTTTTATCTCGACGATGAGGTTTGGAAGCCTTTTATACCTTCAACTGATGTTTTTAAAAACTATTTAGGTCCGAAAAACGGAATTGGTTTCAGCGGCAACAAATTTTGGGTAGCTACTCCTTCCGGTCTAGATTTTTTTAATGAAAATCTTGAGCTAACTGAATCAATTGAGCAATACCTCAACAATAATGCTCGTCCTAATATGGCTTTCTACGATAGCGACGGTATTCTCTGGATTGCTGATGCTTTTCTTGGGATTGTTAGAAAAAACACAAATGGACAGTATTTAAACTATAAACCTGATGCGCCTGCCGTGGCATCTTCTTTCGGACTTGCAGCGGCTCCGGGTGTAGTTTGGATGGCTCCGGGAGCATATTTCGACGGTGGGTTTAATGCATATAATTATAGTGGGGCAATGTTTTTTGTAAACGATAGGTGGAATTCTGCTAATCGTTTTAACATACCTCAAATGGAAGGTATTTTTGATATTATCAGAGCTACACCCGACCCCGGCAATAATAAACAGGCGTATTTTTCCACATGGACAAAAGGTATTTTCAGGCTTACTACCGATAGGGATTTTACTCTTTTCGACGAAACAAATTCTACACTTCAAAAAAGAGCAGGGTTAAATGATATTCTTAGAATTGGTGGTGCTGCTTTCGACAGTAGCAGAAATCTTTGGGTTGCCAACTCAGAAGTAGCAAAGCCTGTTTCTGTATTGAAAAATAATGGTCAATGGCTTGCTTTCGATACAAAAGGGCTTGTTTCAAACAGTCAAATCATTGGCAATATTGCAATTGATAACCAAAATCAAAAATGGGTTATTCTTTATGGTGGCGGATTGTTGATTCTTAAAGAAAATACTCTCGATAATGCCGGTGATTTTAATGTTAGAAAGGTAAATACACAATCCGGAAACGGTGCGCTGCCTAGCAATTATGTTTTATCACTGGCATTAGACCAAAGTGGATATATGTGGGTTGGAACTCAAAAAGGTGTTGCAGTTTTTTATAACACAGCTAATGCATTTACCGGAGGTGCTTTTGATGCTCAGTTGCCCATTGTTGTGCAGGATGGATTTGCAGGTTTATTGCTTGAAAATGATCAGGTTAATGCAATTGCTGTTGATGGTGGAAATAATAAGTGGTTTGGTACTTCAAGGTCAGGTGCATTTTTTATGACCCCAGATGCTCGAAATACATATCTGCATTTTACTACAGACAACAGTCCTCTGCCTTCTAATAATATTCTTGACATTGCCATAGAACCTGAAACAGGAGAAGTGTTTTTTGCTACTGACAAAGGGTTGGTATCTTTCAGAAATTACGTTACCGCAGGCGGAAGCACTCATCAAAATGTATTTGCCTATCCGAATCCTGTGAAGCCGGGATATGATGGGTATATTGCAATCAAAGGCTTGGCAAATAATGCATTTATAAAAATTACTGACGTAAATGGAAATCTTGTTTTTGAAACCAGAGCACAAGGCGGCCAAGCTATCTGGAATGGAAGAGATCTCAACGGGAATTTGCCTGCCAGCGGTGTTTATATTGTTTTTTCTACAAATGAAGAAGGTAGCGACACTGCTGTAACCAAAATATTATTTTTTAGATAAATCATTTTTCAATGTTGCACAAAACAGGTGGCATTGTTATTCACAGTTTCAGGTACGGAGAAAGCGCTCTTATCTCACGCATCTATACCGAAGATTTTGGATTGCTCTCATTTATTGTTCACGGTGGCAGCAAATCTCGCTCACATAGAAGGAATAATATTTTTCAGCCTCTGAATATTATTGAAGTGGTTTTTAATTTAAAGAACACCGGAAACCTTCAAAACCTAAAAGAAATAAGGCTGGTTAATCAGCACAATAGTATTCCTTTTGATATTATAAAAACATCCATTGCTTTGTTCATGGCTGAGGTTTTAAAAGGATGCCTAAAAGAACAGGAAAAAAACCATGATTTGTACGAGTTTCTTATTAGCTGTATAAAACAATTGGATTTGTTTCAGAATACACCTGCCGCTTTTCACCTTTTGTTTATGATTGAGTTGAGTGCTTATTTAGGGTTTTACCCAAGAGATAATTTTGATGAAATAAATAATCGTTTCGATCTTAAGGAGGGTTTTTATCAACACAATTCGTTTGTTGGAGCATACTGCCTATTGCCGGAAGAAAGTCTGGCATTTAACAGGCTACAACAATTCAAACTAAATGAGGCGGCAAATGTTAAGATTAACTCGTCTGAAAGAAAAATGCTTCTAAACAAACTAATCGAATTTTACCGCCTCCATGTTATTGGTTTTAAAGAACTAGTTTCTCCCAAAATACTTGAGGAAGTTCTTCATTAAGAACCCTTTAAGAGAATTATTTCAGCTCTAAAACTAATGGAGTCATTGCAGGTATAGTCCATTTTGAAAATCCTTCATATTCCTTATCAGTGAGAATATCTTTCGCTACTGTATAACCTTTTGTTGCCTCGGCAAATCTAGTCATATCCAGCTCCATATTTTTATCATTGCTATTAAGAATAATCATAACAGTTTCGTTATCATTATATCTGAAATAGACATAAATATTTTCCTGAGGAACAAAATGTTTGAGCCAACCGTAGTGCAATACTTCTTTTTCTTTACGGTATTTTAGCAGTGTGCTTATATGATTCCAAATCTCATTTTGCTGTTTTGTTCTGCCTTTTTGTGTAAAAGCATTTACAGGGTCAGCACTCCAGCCTCCGGGGAAATCCTTTCTCATCAATCCATGACCTTTGTGCTCAAGTCCACTCATAAGAATTTCAGTTCCACTATACATCATAGGAATACCCCTGGTTGTAAAAATGAATGTCATGGCAAGTTTTAGCTTCCTTACATCTTCCTTTAAAGAAGTGAATACTCTGTCAACATCATGATTGTCGCCAAACACAACCAAATCATATGGGTTGGGGTAGAGAAAATCCTGAGCAATAGAGTTATAAAGTTTAATTAATCCTGTATCCCATGAGTCTTTTTCATTAAAAGCTTCAGAAATTGCATAGTATAATGGGAAATCAAAAACACTTGGAAGATATGAGTTGTATCCGTCTGAATTTAGTGCTCCTCCTTGATAGTAACTAACAAGAGACGGATAGGGCAGCCAAGCCTCTCCAACAATTGTAAAATTTGGATATTCAAGCATTACATATTCAGCCCAATCAGCCATAAAATCTTTATAAGGATATGGCTGTGTGTCCATTCTGATGCCGTTTATCCCACTGTATTCTACCCACCAAACACTATTTTGAATTAAATATTTGGCAAGCAGTCTGTTTCTCTGATTTAAGTCAGGCATCCAGCGGTCGAACCAACCTTTCAGCATCAAGTCGAGGTCGGCCTGCGCAGCATGAGGGTCAACAATTGTTGTTCCTCTGTAAGTGGTACGTGTATAATTATCCCATTGGTGCACCCAGTCTTTTGTAGGAAGATCTTTCATCCACCAGTGATAAAGCCCGCAATGGTTAAAAATCATATCTTTAATAATAGCAATGCCTCTTTTGTCTGCTTCTTCCACAAGTTTTTTATAACCTTCATTTGTGCCTAGCCTTTGATCAACTTTATAAAAGTCTGTGATTGCGTAACCGTGATAAGTGTATTGCGGCTGGTCGTTTTCTATTACCGGATTATGCCAAATAGCAGTAAAGCCAAGGTCATTAATATAGTCGAGATTGTTTATTATTCCCTGAATATCACCTCCGTGTCTTCCATCCGGGTTTTTTCTATCTGCCTTCTCCATCATTCCCTCTACGCTGTCATTGGAAGGGTCGCCATTGGCAAATCTGTCAGGCATAAGCAAATAGATTGCATCGGCTGCATTAAAACCTACTCGATAAGCGGAGCCTTCTTCTCTTTCTTTTAATTCATATTCACATTTATAAACAACTTCGCTTGATTTTGAGAACTTCATTTCGAACTTCCCCGGAACTGCATGCGATAAGTCGAGATAAACAAACAAGTAATTTGGACTTTCAACAGCAATAACTTCCTTTATTTTAACTCCATTTCCGGTTAATTCAAGCCTGGTTGAACCAATATCTTCAGCATAAACTAAAAGTTGAAGTTCTGAATGGTACATTCCCGCCCACCAAAAAGGAGGCTCAACTCTTTCAGGTGCTTTTTGCGCCCATACATTAATCGAAATAAACAACGCAACCACAACAGTTGCCGACTTTACAAAATTTAAAAACGTTTTCATCCTTTTTTCCATAATTATGTTTCCAATATAATTAACCTTCAAAAATACGATTTTTTCATTTCATTCAGCGTAGAGCCAAACGATTGAAAATGACATTTAATATATAATACCTCTACAGTGGCGTTGCGTTTTATTCTCGTACCCAAAATTCAAAAACATTTGATTTCATTTTCATTGTTTTTATCATGGTATAATAATATCTTCGCTTCAAATTCTCTTACAGTAAATGCAAAACTTTGTTGTATATAAATCGTCTGCGGGAAGCGGTAAAACTTTCACCCTTGTTAAGGAATATCTTAAAATTGTTCTTAACGACAAAAACAAGGTTAGAAGTGTTTTGGCTATAACCTTCACCAATGCCGCTGCTGCTGAAATGAAAACCCGTATCATCGAGTCTCTTGGAAAATTGTCTAAACTTGATATTAATAATATCAAAAACTGGAGCGAAGATGTTATGGTTATGATGGCTCATATTTGCAGTGAAGAATCATTTAATGTTTCTTCTGTCGACAAGTATGCCAAAGTTATTGATACTGCTTCTGAAGTACTTTCTCTTATTCTTCATAATTATGGAGATTTTGCAGTAAGCACAATAGATAGCTTTACTCACAGAGTTATCAGAACCTTTGCTTTCGACTTGCAAATTCCTATGAATTTCGATATTGAAATGGAAGCCGATGTGCTTCTTGGTCAAGCTGTTGATATCCTTATTGGAAGGGTTGGAACCGACAATGATGGCGCTTTCACTAAGCTTATGATTGCATACATGGAAAGAACTACCGATGAAGAAAAGGCACTTTCTATTGAAAAAGCAATTGTTAAACTTGCTGAGAATATTCTTAAGGAAGACCCGGATAATAATATCCAAAGGTTAAAAGAGGTTTCTCTTGAAGATTTTTTTATCATCCAAAAAAAGATTATTTCCGAAATAAATGCCTTCGAAAACGAAATAAAAAAAATTGCCGAAGATGTTGTGCACGAAATAGACAATCGTAATATACCCGACGAGGCATTCTTCAGAGGAAAAACCGGAATATCATCATATTTCAGGAATTTAGCAGCAGGTAAGATTTACGATAAAATCGAACCAAACTCTTATGTTAAGGAAACTATTAATGAAGATAAATGGTTTTCAACAAAGTCGACAGCTGCCGAACAAGATTTAATTTCTGAAGTTTCAGGGGTTATTTATGATGCTTATATAATAATTAGAAAAAGGGCAGAGGAAAGCTTTAGTCATTATATAATGCTTAGACTATTAAACAAAAATATTTTTCCTCTGGCTGTTTTAAATGAGTTTGAAAAAGTTCTTAATGAAATAAAAAGCAGCAATGCTGTATTGCATATTTCCGACTTTAATAAAAAGATTGCAGATATAGTAGCCCAACAACCTGTGCCTTTTATTTATGAAAGACTGGGAGAGAAATATCAACATTATATGATTGACGAGTTTCAGGACACTTCTCTTCTTCAATGGCAAAATCTTTTGCCTCTGGTTGAAAATGCTTTGGCAAATGGCAATATGAATCTTGTGGTTGGGGATTGCAAGCAGGCAATATATAGATGGAGAGGAGGTGAAGTTGAACAATTTGCTAATCTGCCCAAACTGTCACCTAAAATCAAATCTATATCTAAAGCTCACTGGGAAAAGGCTTTGGATACTTACTATTTTGAAAATCCTCTCGAAACCAATTACAGATCTTTTGAGGAAATAGTAAAGTTTAACAACGACTTTTTCAAGTATATTCAGCAAAATTTTCTTACTGGAGAGTATGCGAAAATTTATGAAAAAGCCGAACAGAAGTTTCTTGAAAAGAAAAAGGGAGGATTTGTCAGTGTTGAATTTGTTCCCTGTGAATCTGAAGACGAGGATAAAAATTATATCGAACAGACAATTGAAAGAACTCTCGAATTAGTAATCGACCTCAGAGATAATTATAATCATAGGCTTAGCGATATTACGATTCTTTGCAGAAGTAATATTAATGCCAACAGAGTAGCTCGGTTTCTTTTAGAAAACAATATTCCCGTAATCTCGCAAGAATCTCTGCTGCTTAATTTTTCCAGAGATGTGAATTTCTTCTGTTCTTTTTTAAAGCTATTATCTCGTCCTTATGATAAGGTTTCTTTTCTTGAAGTTGTTAATTATCTTACACAATCAGGCAGAGTTAAAAACTCAACAAACATTCACACAACTCTAAATCTTATTAATGAATTCCCATTGTCTAAAGATATATCAGCTTCATCGCATTTGATCAAACTTGAAAATCTTCTAAAAGAGAGTGGTTACGAGTTGTCGTTTTCAAGGCTTAAAAATCTTAATCTTTGGGACATTTGTGAGTTTCTTGTAAAACTATTCTTTACTGAGAAAGATGGTGTTAATCCTTTTGTTGCATTCTTTATGGATGCCGTGTTTGATTATACTGATAAAAACCCTTCTTCTATTGATGATTTTTTGCAATGGTGGGCCGAGAAAGGAGGAAGTCTTTCAGTTGTTGTTCCTAAAGGAATTAATGCGGTTCAAATTATGACTATTCATAAGGCAAAAGGATTACAGTTTCCGGTGGTAATATTTCCATTTGTAGATATGAAAGCCGCCCGCTCAGGTCTCACAGGAATTTGGCATGATTTAAACATTGATGCTGTTCCGGAATTGCCGCTAGGATTCTTCAATTTTACTAAGGAATTGGAAAGAACTGAAATGTCAGAGGAATATGCTCGTGAAATGCAAAAAACACTACTGGATTTGCTTAATGTAGTGTATGTCGGATTTACTCGTCCTCAAAAAAAATTGTTCATTCTTTCTAACTTTCCCAAAAATGGAGATTTTAAGGATGATGGAAAGTCTATTGCTTATTTTCTGCATAAATACATTGAGTATAAAGGACTATGGAAAGAGGATGAATTGTTATATCAAATTGGCACCAATAAACCAGAAGAATTAAAACAAAATGATTTGCCTGATAATGAAAATAAATCTGTGGCATTTGAGAAATACCTGAGCAACGACTGGAGAAACAAAATCTATATCCGACCTGTTATAAAAACGCCATCTTTTGATGACGAGAAGCAAAAAGCATTAATTAGGGGGAAGTTAATCCATAAGGTTATGGAAAGTGTTTATGATAGAATGGATATTGAAAAGGTGTTGAATAGTATGATTGTAAACGGAGAAATAGTTGCCGACGAAAAAGCTGTTTTAATTGAAAAGATTTACAAATTTGTTAACTCTCCGGAGCTGTCGGCATATTATAATAGCAACTCCAAAGTGTTGAATGAAGCTGACATTATGAACGAAAAAGGAGAATTCTTCAGGCCGGATAGAGTTGTGTTGTCGGGACATAATGCTGCAGTTATTGATTACAAAACGGGTTCACGCTCTGAAGTGTATAAAAAACAACTACTTCAATACAAGAGTTTAATTTTGCAGATGGGATATAATAATGTTGATGCATTTCTTGTGTATCTTGATGAAGAAATAATTGAAAAAATTTAGTTTATGGCAGGTTTTCTTTTTGAACAAATAATTTTTGGACCTATAAGAAGCAGAAGGCTGGGCGTTTCTCTCGGCATTAATTTGCTTCCTCCAAATCTTAAGCATTGTTCTTTTAATTGTCTTTATTGTGAATGCGGTTGGACTTCCCCGCCTGATAAGTTCATGGAATTTCCTGCCCGGAATATTATTAAAGCAGAGTTGGAAAACAAGCTTGCGGAAATTCAAAAAAGAAATTCTATGCTTGATAATATTACTTTTGCCGGCAATGGCGAACCAACACTTCATCCGGAGTTTGCCGGTGTTATTGATGATACGGTTGAACTTAGAAATAAATATGTGCCATCGTGTAAAATTTCAGTATTGTGCAATTCTACAATGGCAGGCAAAACAGAAGTGTTTAATGCATTGCTTAAGGTTGATAAAAATATAATGAAGCTTGATGCAGGAACTGATGAAACTTTCCAAAAAATAAACAACCCTAAAACTAAAATCTCCATTTCTGAAGTAATAGAAAGCCTTAAAAAGTTTAAAGGCAATCTCATTATACAAACTCTTTTTGTAAAAGGCAGTTATAATGGTGTTACGATTGATAATACAACAGAAAATGAAATCAGTGAGTGGCTCAATCATATTAAAGAAATCAAACCACGCTCTGTGATGATTTACCCTATTGCCAGAGAAACTCCTGCTGAAAACCTGGAAAAAGTTTCACCGGAAAAGCTTTTTGAAATCGCCCAAATGGTTGAAGCATTGGGTATAGAAACAGAAGTTTATTCTTAATCTGCGGGAAAATTGTTTTATAGACAAAACAGAGTATACCAAAGTGTTGAAATATTATTCATAGCTTTCCCACTATTACAAATATTACTAATTTTGACTTACAAAAGCTTTACCCATGAACCTCAAAGAAAGAATTAACTCACTGGTTTCTGATTATTATAATGAAGTTGTTGAAATAAGACATCACTTGCATGCTCACCCGGAATTGTCATTGCAAGAGACTGAAACGGCAGCCTATATATCTTCAAAACTTAATTCATACGGTATTGAGCACAAAACCGGTGTTGCCAAAACAGGTATAGTTGGGCTAATAAAAGGCAAAAATCCCGACAGCAAAGTGGTTGCATTACGAGCAGATATGGACGCCTTGCCTATTATTGAAACTAACAATGTTGATTATGCCAGTAAAAACCCCGGAGTTATGCACGCATGCGGACATGATGTGCACATGGCTTGTTTGCTGGGTGCAGCAAAAATACTGCAAACCATAAAAGAAGAGTTTGAAGGAAGCATTAAGCTCATCTTTCAGCCCTCTGAAGAAACATACCCCGGAGGCGCCATTATGATGATTAATGAAGGTGTGCTTGAAAATCCGACTCCTGAAGTTATTTTCGGACAACATGTTTTTCCCGGACTTAGCGCAGGTCAAGTTGGAGTGAAGCCCGGTCAGTATATGGCTAGTACAGACGAGGTTTATCTTATTGTGAAGGGCAGGGGAGGCCATGCTGCTACTCCACATCTCAATATAGATCCTGTAGTAATTGCTTCTCACATTATAATAGGGTTGCAGCAATTAGTAAGCAGATTTGCAAAACCATATATGCCAACCGTTCTGTCGTTTGGTAAAATAATAGGAGAGGGCAGAAATAATATCATACCCGATGAAGTGAAAATTGACGGCACTCTTAGAACATTTTCTGAGGAATGGAGAGCCGAAGCTCATGTAAAAATTACCGAAATGGCTTCAGGTATTGCAAAAAGCATGGGTGGCGATTGTGAAGTAAAAATCTCCAAAGGCTATCCTTTCCTTGTCAACGACGACAAGCTAACAGCTCTGTTTGTCGATTTTGCTTCAGAATATCTTGGAAGAGAAAATGTGAAGGAACTAGATCTTGCAATGACTGCAGAAGACTTTGCATACTTCTCTCAAAGAAAGCCCTCTTGCTTCTACCGTTTGGGAATTCGCAATGAAAAAACCGGAATAACATCAAATCTTCACACCCCAACATTTAACGTTGATGAAGAATCCATAAAAATAGGTATGGGACTAATGGCGTATGTAGCTATAGCAAGCTTAAAAAAAGACAAACACTAAGGCAAGCAAGAATGCTATAATCCTTCATCTGCGAAAATCTGCGGGATATTTAGAAGCTACAATAAAAGTGCTTATTCAGAAATTAGAGATTTTCTTTAAACTTCTCCAGCCCTTCATCAAGAAACTTTATATACTCCTCAATGTTTGTGTTTAATCCACGGGGCATAACCAAACTATTTTCATTGTGGTCTAAAATGAGATAGTATGGCTGTGTATTAATATCGTATCTCTCGGCTTGGAATATGCTCCACTTTTGTCCAACTCTTCTTATTTCTCTTTCTCTGCCGCCTGATTTGTCAACAAACCATTCATCTTCAGGCAACATGGTTCTATCGTCAACATAAAGACTGATTTTTACGAAATTGTTTTTTAGTCGCTCTAATACTCTTGGGTCAGACCAAACAGCAGCTTCCATTTTTCTGCAGTTAGAACAACCAAATCCGGTAAAATCTAAAAACACCGGTTTCCCCGCTTTGCGGGCAGCTTCCATTCCTTCTTCATAATCTGTAAACGCCATTAGTCCATAAACTCCTTCTTTAACACTTTTACCTGTGTAAATATCATTGCTAACGGTTTGAACAGTTGAAACACCACGTGAAAGGTCAAAACTCTGACTAGTAATTGGAGGCAGGAAAGAACTCACTGTTTTTAGAGGTGCTCCGAATAATCCGGGCAGCAAATAGAAAACAAATGAAAAACTCACAATTGCCAAAAATAAACGTGGAACACTAATATGATTAACATCAGAATCATGTGCAAACTTTATTTTTCCAAGCAGATACAAACCAAGTATCAGGAATAAAGCCATCCATATTACAATAAAAAACTCTCTTGAGAATAATCCCCATTGTGCTACAGAATCGGCAGTTGCAAGGAATTTCAAAGAAAACGCCAACACAACAATGCCAAGCACAACTTTCACCGAATTCATCCAGCCTCCTGATTTTGGAAGTGACTTCAATGCAGTCGGGAAAATCGCAAACAAGCTGAATGGTATAGCAAGAGCAAGACTAAAACCTAGCATCCCAACAGCAGGTGAGAATAAGCTTCCTCCTGAGGCAGCCTCAACCAGAAGAGTTCCTACAATTGGGCCGGTGCATGAAAATGATACAAGAACAAATACTACTCCCATCAAAAATACTCCGACTAACCCTCCTGACTTTTCAGCTTTGCTGTCAAGCTTATTTGACCAGCTTGAGGGAATAGTAAGTTCATATGCTCCAAGAAATGCCGCTGCAAAAAATATCAGAAGTGCAAAAAAGAAAATGTTAAACGCAGGGCTTGTTGCAAGCTGATTTAATGTGTCGGCTCCGAATATTATGGAGATAGCCATTCCTAAAACAACATAGCTGAAAACAATACTAAAACCATAAAATAATGCATCTCTGAGTGCTAGTGACCTCTTTTTTCCTGCATTACGCAAAAAATAACTTACCGTAAGCGGTATCATTGGGAAAACACATGGCGTAAGAAGTGCTAACAATCCACCTAAAAACCCCTTTATAAAATCCCAAAACAAAGAGCCTGATTGCTTTTCATTTTCAATTTGAGCATCAACTTCAGCAATTTCAGGTTTTTCGTCATCAGATTCTTGCTCTTCTGCAACTGTTTCTTCAGCTTCTTCTTTAGTTATTTCAGTCTTTTCTTCCTTGACAATTACCTTTCCGGGCAATTTGAATTCAAACTCAATATAATCAGGAGGTAAGCATGATGTAGCATCACAACTCATATACACTAGCTCTCCTTTAATAATTACAGGGTTTTCAGACAAAATTTCAACGGTTTGTTTGAATACTGCTATGTTTGAAATCATTGCAAGTTCCATGTTGAAGTTAGGGTCAAACTTCACTACTGCTTCCGGAGATTTCATCTTGCCAATTAGCTTGTAGCCGGCTGATTCGGTAAATTCAAATGCAGTAGCTATAGGGCCGCCCGGTTTAATGTCTAGTCCATAAATCGACCATCCTTTGTCTATAACTGCTTTAAAAGATAATTCATACTTGTTTTCGCCAGCAGAGTTTTGGGAAAAACTCCAGGAAACAGGCTGCAATACCTGTGCTGAAACACTTTTATGAAATAAGCCAGCGAAAATTAGAACAACAGCAAAAAATATGACTCTTAACTTCATGATAATAAGGTTTAATTAGGTGAACTTTGGTGATTGTAAACATTAAATTCTAACATCAAATATGCAAAAATGTTTATATATGTATTAGAAAACTGCAAAGTTATTAGAATGATTTAAGCCGAAAAGGCTTTGGCAAGAAAAATTTTATTTGTTTGAGGTGTAATAGCATATCTGTTGTCAGGTCTGTGATTAACAACCCAAACTATTTCATCGCCCGACAATAATACCAGCACTTCATCCTTTTTATGAATCGGCATTTTTATATCTATAAGAAAGTCACTTATTTTTTTTGTTCCTTCCATTCCGAATGGCTGAAAAGCATCTCCCTGCCTCCATTGCCTAAGAGTTAATGGGAAGGTAAGCATTTCGTAATCCAGAGCAACGTGGTTATTCTCTTTGGAAATTTCATAATCCGGCAAAAAATCGATAATGTCTGTTTCAAAAAAGATATTGTCAGAAATCTTATATGATTGTCCAACCTCAATTAACACCTCATCTATTATACCTCGCTCCTGTTTTGGAACAATCAAAAAATAATCTCTGTCTCTTATTAGCTTGAAATTATCCGTTTCATGATATTTGCCCGAATGAGATTTAATAGTGCTTTTTATCATCTTTGTTTGGGCGGCAGTAAATCCAAATCTTTTCAAAAGATGAAACAATACAGTTTCTCTATCGGGGTAATTATTGATTTTTTTTATCGGAATATGATATTCATTACCTTTTTCAATGATTAATCCTTCTTTATCAATTAAGAAATTCAGAAGTTCATCACTTTTTTTAACAACATGAGATAAAGAAGCAAAATTTTTGATTACAGCAGGATTAATTTCCTTAAGATGCGGAATTACCTGATGCCTTATTTTATTTCTTGTATAATCAGTTTTTGCATTTGAAGAATCTTCACGATAACTAAGATTGTGTTTTTCAACAAACTGAATGAGCTCGTTCTTCTGAAAACACATTAAAGGTCTTACTATTTTGTTGTTAACAACCGGGATTCCACTTAGCCCTGTGTATCCGGTACCTCTCGACATGTTAAACAACATTGTTTCTGCATTATCGTCGAGGTGATGAGCTGTAGCAATAAAGTCTAAATTATGTTTCTTGCGAATTTCCTCCAGCCATTTATATCTTAATTCTCGAGCAGCTGTTTGAATAGAAAGACGATTTATTTGGGCGTATTCCAGTGTATCGAATTTTATCGTAAAAAATGAAACATCATATTCGTCTGCAAGTTTTCTGCAAAAAGTTTCATCATCGTCAGATTCTTCATCTCTCAATCCGAAGTTGCAATGTGCAATTGCAAAGCTAAGGTCGGCCATTTTATAAAGATGAGTCATGGCAACAGAATCAAGCCCGCCACTTACCGCAAGAAGAGTTTTCTGGTTAAAGGCAAATATTTTGTTGGTGTCAACAAAATCAAGAAAATGTATAACCTGATTCATGATTAAAAATGTAGTCTGATGCCTGGTCCAAATATAGCAAAAAAATCATTTTCTTTCAACAAATAACCAAAACCTAAATAAATAGGCACACTAAATTTCGCCGAACCTCTTATTGGCTCAATTACTGCAATGCCTACAATGCCAATATCTCTTTTTATATTTTCACTTTCTCCAAAGTTAAATGCATTTAATGCAATAAAACCTGCTCCAAATTTATATGGTCTTTTTGTTCCTATTCTTTTTGGGTCATAAAAGCTTATTTCTGCCAACACTGATGTGCTTATCCCTGAAAGATTGCCTATGCCGCTTTGACTAAATTCTTTTACCAGCAACCCGGCAGGGAATGAAACCATTATATCAAAGCTAACCTTTCTTTCAACAAATATTGTTGCTTTTTGGCTTTTTGCTGCCGACCCATAATGATTTTCACTGTGTTTTACAGTTATTATAATCTGAGAAAATGCAGCTAGGTTATATGTCTTTCTTAATAAGTGATCATTAATCCTTATTGTTTGTTGCTTACAGTCTGTTTCTCCGTAAAATGCATAGCGGGGCGAACTTTCTCCCGGGCAAACTACTATGTTAGATATTGTTTGAAAATCGAGCAGGCGGTTGTTTTCATCCAGAATCCTTACTTCAATTGTAAGATATTGCTTGCCATTTAACCGATTTTTGTCAATTTTATCTGTGTCGAAAATAATGTTTACATCTTTAATTGTATTGTCATAAAAAACCGGCTGGTTGAAATGTGTTCCGGTAATCTCATAATTTCTTGTGCCATAATTTATTTTTACAAAATCTAAATCTGCCGGTCTCTGATATTCTCTTACAAGTAATTCGTGCTGGGATATTGCCTGATTTAGAAAAACCATTATTTTTCTTCTGGGAATATTTAGAGGAACTGTTACTTCAAAAAATAAAACTCTGTCGCTTTGCCTTATGCTGTCTTTCTTCTGTATGCACCCGTCAAATGTAATGCTTGCATCCAGCAAACCATTGCCTTCTACCTTTACTTCAAATTTCTCACCCGGGAAAACATTCAAACTTGTTGTCCAATCGCCGCCCTCTCTAAGAATTTCAATCTTTGTTATTTCGGGCTTGTTTACAATATTAAAATTCGTCATAAATACTGTTCTGCTACCGTCCTTAATGTATAAATAACCGTCTGAAACTCTATGCAAATCGTAAGTTCTAATATCGGCAAGTACTTTATTGTCTGATGTTATTGATTTAATAAATATTTCTGCAATGAAAGTTCCTCCCTGTTCTTGCTTATCTTCAATTCGGTAATTTTTTCTGAGCTCGAAAAATGGATGATAATCTAATCTTATTTCTTCGCTTTTTCTTCTGTCAGGCTCAAAATAAACAACATTTTTATCTGTATTTACAAACTGCAACCTGCTGGGCTTTACGTTAAATTTTAGGTTGATTGTCTCAATGTAATGAGTAACCTCGTTTTTGTCATTTATAACCGGAGTTATTGTTTTAATCTCGAGTGGCAAGCTAATATCTCCGGTTGTGTTTGCTCTAACAGACAGCCTGAGATTACCTCCCTGTCGAATTAGTTTGTATTCTGTGTTGTGGTGTTTTGTCCATTCAGGATAAAGCTCTACATTAAACAAATTTGAACCACTGATATCTATATTCTTTTCCTCTCCTCTAAATAGCTCAACAGATGATTCATCGTATTGCAGTGTTGGGATAAAATATGGAGCAAGCTTAATCTCTTTGTTAATTATCTGATTTGATGAATTATAAAAACCCAACAATAATACCGGATACTCTGCTTTCAATAAATTGTTGAATCTTATTCTAGTTCTGTAGTGATTGTTATCTATAAATAACAATGTGTCAATAACATCGTAATCCGAAGAATTAATTATTCTTATCCCGGGAATTGCTGCTCCTTCTTTTTCAGGATATATTCTAATTTCCGCAACAATCTGATTGTTATCTGCTTTGAAAAACAGGTAATTCTCGTTTTTATAGGTTTGATTGTTTTTTAAATAGAAGTATTCAACGTTGCTTACTTTTAGCGAGACATCAGAAATATCATTAGTGGCGGTTGGAGTATGAATTATTCTTGTAGCCGGAGGATTTATCTCTGGTTCTTTTATTTCTATTTTCTCAATTGAATCATTTGTAAAAACATAATTGCTTTTGTTATTGACTGCTTCAGCATGTTCAGAAATGCCTATTGTTGCAAAAAACAGAAATACTAATATGGTTAAAGTGTTTTTTCCTGACTTTATCATATCTGATTTTTTTGATAAAAAATGAATATTGCATGCAAAAATACAAAAAAGCTATATCGTTGCATTGTTATAAATCCCTTTGCTGATAGCTTTTTCGACAGTTTTAACGATGATTAACTATTTTTTATTTTTTACTCCTGTAACTTTTGTAATGTCATCCCGTCTTATGCATAGAAAAAGCCAACAAACTAAATAAAAATAAATCCTAAAATAAAAAAGCCATGAAAAAAGTAATCTTAACACTAGCAACAATCACAATGATTATCTGCACAGTACAATCACAAGTAAGAATTCAAAGACTTCATTTTATAACCAGCGCAGGTGAAGAACTAGAGCTGTTTGTTGAGGAAGAAAAAGAAATAGAAGAAGAAATTCCTGTAATAACTGAGGATGTTCTGAAAGAAGAACAATGCAAAGACTTAATAGGGTTTGACGGTAAAGTTTTCGATCTAAACATTATCACATCTCCGGAAAAAGAAATTGAAGAAACTATTATTAATACAAAAGCTGTATTCGAAGAGTTTCAAAGTGAAAACAAGCAAGCTTCTGTAATATAAAAACATTGGGTTTTGGTTTTTGGTTGAAATCCTTTTCATGTTGTTTGGCCGCCTGAAGTAATTTTCAGGCGGTTTTTTATTTTTGACAATTAAAATATAGTTTGTACTTTTATTGCCACTATTCAATTTACCTAAATACCTCAAAGATGAAAAAAAAGACACTGTGCATAGATATCTATGAAGTTGAGGACGAAAAGGAATTGCCATCAGAAGATTTAGAGCTTATTCATATTGCAAGAAAAATGACTCTTAATGCGTACGCTCCTTATTCTGAATTTTATGTTGGTTCTGCAATATTACTCGAAAATGGGCTAATTGTCACAGGAAGTAATCAGGAAAATGCCGCATATCCTAGTGGTATTTGTGCAGAAAGGGTTTGTGTTTTCTCAGCATCTTCTCAATATCCTAATGTAAATATGAAAACTATTGCAGTGGCAGCAAGAAATCCTCGAGAAAAAATGAATTACCCTATTTCTCCTTGTGGGTCGTGCAGGCAAGTTTTACTTGAGTTTGAGCATAAGCAAAAAGCACCCATCAAAGTGCTTTTAACCGGAGAGTCAGGAAAGGTCTTTATTATTAAAAAAGCTGAAGATCTTACTCCGATATCTTTTTCTTCTGATGACTTGAAAAGATTGCTGCTGTGAACATAATCACAAAAGAATTTGTTTGTCTTTTTATTCTTAACAAAAACTATTCATCGTGAAATCATTTATAACCTATTTGTTCTTTGTAACAACGCTTATCTTTTCGTCAAATTTAAACGCCCAGCATAAGTTTGCTTATAAGATTTTTGATAAAGACGGAAACATTTCAGATTTTCAAACAATGCTAGAAGCTGCCTTAAGGTCCGATATAGTATTATTTGGAGAGTTGCATAATAATCCGATATCTCACTGGCTTCAGATAGCTCTTGCAAAAGAAATTTTTTCCAGGAAGTCTGACAACCTGATTTTAGGTGCTGAAATGTTTGAAACCGACAACCAGCTTATACTTAATGAATATTTGCAGGGAAAGATTACGGAAAGGAATTTTAAAGCTGAAGCCAAAATGTGGAATAATTATGATACTGATTATAAACCATTAATTGAATTCGCAAAAAACAACAATCTGCAGTTTATTGGAACAAATATTCCAAGAAGATATGCATCCCTTGTTCATCGTCAGGGCTTTGATGCTTTGCTCGGACTTGAATATGATGCAATGAAATATTTACCGCCTCTTCCTGTTCCTTACGATCCAGAGTTGCCGGGATATAAAACTATGTTGGAAATGCAAGGTATGCCTGCTCATTCAAACGAAAATCTTCCAAAAGCTCAAGCAATTAAGGATGCTACAATGGCGCATTTTATCTTGAAGAATTTTTCTATAGGCAAATTATTTTTGCATTTTCACGGCGCTTATCATTCTGATAATTTTGAAGGAATTTTCTGGTATCTGAATCAGTATGGTAAAAAAGATAATATTATTACTATAACCACAACAGAGCAAGACAACCTTGATTCTCTTTCAGAAGAAAGCAAAGGTAAAGCCAACTTTATAATTGTTGTTCATTCTGATATGACTAAGACTTATTAGTCGGCAGTCGAAAGTCGAAAGTCAGCAGTCGAAAGTCGAAAGTTGATTATAGGCTTCTTCCAGCAGTTGGTTTTTATGTTTTATGGTTGGAATTCCGGAGGTTTCTTCTGCAAGTTTAAGATGAGCTTTTATATTAATATTATTTTGATTTACTCTGTAGCTCCAATTGTTATTATGATATAATTCAGCAAGATATTCCTGTTCGGTTTGCCCGGGAGTAGGTATTAACAAAGCCTTTTTGTTGAATAATGATAAATCCATAAGTGTAGAATATCCTGAGCGACATACTATTAACTTCGAGTTTTTAATCAGATAAAGCATTTGTGAAGTTTGTAAATGATCAAACCAAACTTTATTTTCGGTAATTTTTGATTTTTCCGAATTTGCCAATCCTCTTAAAAAAACCACAGATGTATTAATATTCGAAAATTCCTTATCCAGCTTTTGCTCTAATAGACTTCTTTGTGGCTCAGGTCCCGACAAAATCACTAAAACAAAATCTTTTGAAAAATCTTTCGGCAGTGGATTATCTCCTTCAAGGTGATCAATTCCGGAAAATCTCGACAATATACCTGTAAATGTTATAAATTTCTTCTTCTTTTTATGTGATAAACAACCTGAGAATCCCGGGGTGTCAGGAACGTCAGGCACCCAGCAATAATCAAATTTTTTAATAAATAATCGGTTTAGAAAATACAAAACAGGTTCTGTCCATTTAAAGAATCTTGGTGCCTTTATAAAAATCTGATGAGTTATAAAAACGGTTATTGCTTTTTTCGACCATAAACCAAACCTGTTGTCAGATATCACAATATCGGCATTGGTTTCCTTAATTAGTTTTTGTAAATACTTGTGTTCTTTGAATATTTCATAGATTATTCCGGGTGATTGCAATATAAGTTTTAATGAAAAACTCCCTTTTTTTTGATACTTAACCGATTTCCACGGAAAAATAACAAATCGGACATTATCTCCTGAAAATTCTTTTTTCAAAAACGCCATAGGAGAATTGTCTGCTGCAACAATAACATTTGCACCAATGGATATAAGCTTTCTGATTATGGCGGCAGATCGTGTAGCATGCCCAAGCCCCCAGTCTAATGGGCAAACTAAAACATTTCGGCCTTTAAGTGATTTTTGCATATCTAATTCAAAGATAGGATA
>CAZRNU010000045.1:0-22141 GCA_964601515.1 uncultured Bacteroidales bacterium
GCACTTGTTGTTTTAACAAAAATGGATGTCAACACAATTGTAAGGATAAATAGTTTTTTCATCATATAATTGTTTTAGGTTGTTTCTAAGATTGAATAAATATAAGGGTTGCTAATTTCGTTGGATATAGCAGAAAATAATTAGTTATAAATTGCATTGTACAAAAATAGTGCTTTATTGATAAAAACTATTCTTTAAAGTTAGACAATATTTTCTTTTACGGCCAAAAAAAACTAAAAATATAAAGTGGAATTCATTAATTTTATACCTGTTAAAAAAGGATATTGTGCCGGTTTGTGCACATGTTAATAATTACTAACAAGAAAAAAGGGAGCAAAATGAATACACCAAAAATTAAAGGAACTATTGGCATTTTAACAGGAGGAGGAGACGTCCCCGGTTTGAATCCTGCAATTCGCGCTGTTACAATAAGAGCATTAAGAGAAGGCTATAAAGTTATTGGAATTAAAAGAGGTTGGGCCGGAATGATTGATATTGTTAGAGAGAAAGACTATAATAATAACAATAATTTTATTGAGTTAACTGAAGATTTGGTTAACAGGTCGGGTAGAAGCGGAGGAACTTTTCTGCATTCATCTAGAACGCGCCCAAGCCACGTGCCGCTTAAAGCTGTGCCTGAGCATTATAAAGACAAATATAAGGATGAAATAAACGACCTTACTAAAGAAGTACTAAAGAATTTGTCGTTTATGGGAATTGATTATTTAATTCCAATAGGTGGTGATGATACTTTGAGTTATGCGGTTAGGTTATATCAGGAAGGAGTGAAGGTTGTCGCAATTCCCAAAACCATGGATAATGATGTTTCCGGAACAGACTATTGTATTGGTTTCAGTACTTGCGTTACAAGGACTATTGCTATGACTAACCTTTTGCGTACATCTGCAGGGTCGCATGAAAGAATCCTTGTTATAGAAGTCTTTGGACGCTATGCCGGTTTTACTGCTTTATTGCCAACAATGGCAGGGGCGGCAAACAGGTGTGTTATTCCCGAGTATAAGTTTAACATTGAGCACCTTACTCAACTGTTGTTGGAAGACAGACGTCAGAATCCATCCAATTATTCTGTTGTTTTAGTTTCTGAAGGTGCTAGCTTTGAAGGCAGCGAAATGATGTTTGCTAACATGGAAAAAGATATGTATGGTCATGCGAAGCTTGGTGGTATAGGAGATGCTGTGAGTGCAAGAATTAAAGATCATTCTCCAAAGTTTAATAACGGCAAAAGAGTTGATACTATCTTTCAGCATTTAGGATATCTAGTCAGATCAGGCGACCCTGATGCAATCGACAGCATTGTTCCCATGGCTTATGGAAACCTTGCTTTAGATCTGATTCTTAAGGGAATACATGGCAGATTGGTTATACTTAAAAATGGCCGCTACGATAATATTCCGGTTGATATAGTTACAAGTACTAAAAAACTTGTTGATATTTCTAAGCATTACAATATTGAAAGGCTTCGTCCAGTTTATGAGTCATTTATAGACAAACCGCTATTCCTGGTATAAAGTATTACCTGAAATAGCGGTTATATTCAGCAGGATAGGATATTACCGGATTAATTCTTGATAAATCTGGTAATTATTGTCCTGCTGTTGTTTTTTAATTGAATTATATAACAACCTGAATTTAGAAAGTTAACATCTATAACTTCAGTGTTTCCAAATAAATTTACATTTGAATTATAAACCATTTGTCCGTTTAAATTCATTATCCTCAAATCGAATTGCTCATTTAAGAATTCCGATGAAAAATTTAATACAGAAGAGGTCGGGTTTGGATAAATGTTCACATTATTAAAAGCTATATTCGGAATACTATTATTGTCTTCTTGGTAATAGAAATATTCATACTCCTTAAAAGGTTCAAACCCTTTATCATTTTGGAAATAGTTTATAATATATGAACTAATTGAATTATCATCGTTATAAACAAAGTCAACAAAAATTCCACTCATAATTGCAAACTCATCATCTCCCACATTGATTTCAAGTATGTTATTAAACATATTTCCTAAATGATCATATTCAGTAATCATTCTATAATATGAGTACCATTCTTTGCTTTTATCATTGCCATCTTCTTCGGTGTACCAAAAGAACATTTCATCATAAATGTTTCGGTCTAATTCGTCATATTCAGTGGTAATTTTGATATAATTTATCCAGTTTATATCAGCTCTATCTACTTCAGATGTTAATTTCCAGCCATTAAGGTCATTATTAATCTGAATTTCAAAATATGAATATTGTTGTTTTTCAAAATTATGCCATATAAACTGAGTGTAGTTATATTCCGGAATCCATTCTTCCGTCTCCCAATTCCAGAAATATCCAAAGCCGCTTTCCCATTCACGGTTTTCATTTAAAATAAATTGCTCCTTGTATTCAGGAGTCCAATCATTCAATTCATAATAGTCGAAATATAAATATGTAATTGTAACATCTGAGTAATCTTCTCCATAATAATAATCAGTTTTATAAATAGGGTGCCATTCTTTATAACTATAATATTCTTCTTCTGTTTTTGAAGTAACCATGTTATCTCCATTATATGTTATAATAATTCTATTGCCATATTCTAATACCCAGTTCGATTCATAAAACGAATAGTACTCATATTTTTTTTGTGTTCCATCCGGAAAGAATTCAGTTATGGATAAATTACTTGGTTGCCAATCGCTTCCTGTCCAATAATGTGTTTCCAGTCTGATAATTCTGCCTTCATCATCGTAGTTTACCAGTTGCTTCATGTCTTTTGCAAATGACTGAATCTCTTCGTTATAGTATGAGGTTTCCAATTCATTCAAAACATAACTATCAGCATTGTATGATGGGATCTCTCTCATAATTAGAGTTCCATCAGAGTTTTTCCATTCTTCTGTATTATGATTATAAACAAAAATACTGTCGGCTATAGCAGAGTTTTTCACAAACAGAGTGCCTTCGTCAGCAGATTTAATTCCCCTTTGGGCTTTCTCAACTTCTAAATTGATTCTATCCTTAAGTTTAGAGATAGTTCTTTTTTGATTAGCCGGGCTGCTATGTGTTGATAAAACAACACTCATAAGAAAGATGATAAATAATGTTTTCATGTTTTTTGTTTTTTGGTTAATAGTATTACAATATTTTATTGTCTGCACTTTTTACTTTACGTATGAAGCATTAAAAGTGCTGCATTAAACAAAATTATTTTCGAGGGTGCAAAAGTATGAATAAAAACTTCATTGTAAACATATGGCAAAAATATTTGTATTAATAAAGTAATTGATGGGATTAAGCAAATTATTGCAAATTTGTGTCAATTTTGAAGTGGCTTCTGATAATTGCTGCCTTAGAGGTGCCAACGATTTCGGAGATTTCTGAAATGTTTGCGTTCTTAATGCCTTCAACCGACTTGAACTTTTCAATTAATAACTTAATGCTTTTAGGTCCAATGCCTTTAATTGCTTCAAGTTCTGATTTCAGTGATGAACGTATTCTTCTTTTGCTGTGACTAAGGTTACTAAATCGGTGAGCTTCATCTCTAAGTTGTTGAATCAGTTTAAGCGATTCAGATCTTTTATCAAGGTATAATGGGATAGAGTCGTTAGGGAAAAAGATTTCTTCAAGTCGTTTTGCAATTCCAATAGCCGGCAGTTTATCTGAAATTTCAAGTTTTTTTAATGACTTTAAAGCAGAGCTTAATTGTCCTTTTCCTCCGTCAATGATAAGCAATTGGGGAAGAGGTTCGTTATTTTCAATAAATCTTTTATATCGTCTGTAGATCACTTCCTCTATTGAGGCGTAATCGTTGGGTTGGTCAACAGTTTTGATATTAAACGACCTGTAATCTTTTTTACTTGGTTTAGCATTTTTAAAAACAACTATAGCCCCTACAGACAATGTGCCTTGAGTATTACTAATATCAATGCACTCAATATGCTTTGGAATTTCTTTTAGGTTTAGGTCTTTTTGAACTTTTTCCAGTATCCTTTTGTAATGTTTTTCAGGGTCGACAAGTTCTCTTTGTCGATTTTTCTCCATTCTGTAGTACTTAGCATTTCTTTCCGAAAGCTCTAGTACTTTTTTCTTATCGCCTCTTGAGGGCACTGTATATTTGATTTCAGGGAAACGAGTATTCACTTCAAATGGCAAAATTGCTTCCGGTGCAAAGTCCTCAAATCTAACCCTTATTTCCGCCAATGCCATTTCAAGCAGCTCGTTGTCAGACTCATCAAGCTGCTTCTTCATTTCAATGGTATGAGATTGCACGACAGCGCCATTTATAACTTTTAGAAAATTTACATAACCGAATTCTTCATCAGAGATTATTGAAAATACATCTGCGTTGTGAATTGTAGGGCTTACTACAGTTGATCTTGCTTGAAACTTCTCAAGAAGTATAATTTTTTCTTTAACGATGTTTGCTTTTTCAAATTCGTAATTTTTAGAATAAATATTCATTATATTCTTAAGTTCTTTGGTAACTAAAGTCAGGTTCCCTTTTAGAATATTCTGAATTTGTTCTATTGTCTGATGGTAATCTTCAGGAGTTTGATGTCCTTCGCAAGGGCCTTTGCAGTTTTTGATGTGGTACTCAAGGCAAACTTTATATTTTTTTTCTTTAATTTTTGCGTTGCTTAAGTTAAGCCTGCAAGTTCTGTATTGAAACAACTGCCTTATCAGTTCCAGCAAAGTATTCATCATTCTTACAGATGCGTAGGGTCCAAAATATTTACTTCCGTCTCTTATTAAGTTTCTGGTTGGAAATATCCTTGGAAAGGGTTCATTTTTAATACAAATCCACGGATAGGTTTTATCGTCTTTCAGCATAACATTATACTTAGGACGATATTTTTTTATAAGATTATTTTCTAAAAGTAATGCATCAATTTCAGTATCTACAACAATGTGCTGAATGCTGCGAATACGATTAACCATAACTTTTACTTTACCGTTTTCGTATTTATCTTTGTTGAAATAAGATGAAACTCTTTTTCTTAGGTCTTTGGCTTTACCTACATAAATGATTTTTTCGTTCTGGTCAAAAAACTGATATACACCGGGTTTTGATGGAAGTGTTTTTATTATTGGAGTTAGAAAATGTTCAGTTTTTTTTGCCATTATAAATAGTCTGTTTATAACGGAACCTTAATTTCATAAGCCTTACCTCTTTTGTTTGGCAATTCGTATTGTCTCAGCCATGGGTTTAGCAATCTCAACTCTCTATATGTTGTATTATTATGTTGTGCAAAATCAACAAGACAGCTAATAGTAGAGTCAACTGTAATAGTTTTATAACTAAGAGGTGGATATAGGTCTGTTTCTCTGTAGTAAAATCCTGCATTTTGCGGATTTTCAAATATAACTTTCATTGCAAGAATTCTGAAAATATATCTTGATGTTTCTTCATTAAGATGCAGATCATAATAACTCTGAACTTTTTGTCTTTCAAGTTGTCTTTGAATACCCCTGTTTCCCATGTTATAAGCAGCAGCTGCCAAAGTCCAGCTTCCATATTCTTCTTTAGCTTTAAGAAGATACATACATGCGGCAATTGTTGCTTTTTCTACGTGATATCTTTCGTCAACAAATTCATTAATTTCCAGTCCTAAGTCTTTGCCGGTTCCTTCGAGAATTTGCCAGTAACCGGTTGCACCGGCAGGAGATACAACATTCATTAGTCCGCTTTCAATCAGAGCAAGGTATTTAAAATCATCAGGGATGTTATATTGTTTCAGTATAGATTCAAATAAAGGGAACCACCTGTTTGCTCTTTTAAAAAACTGAATTGTTTGAGATTGCCAATATGAGTTTATTAGAAGTTCTCTATCGAATTGTTCCTTAACATAATATCTGTCCATTGGCACCGGTTCTCCGGCAAAGCTAAGTGATTCGGGCAAAGGAATAGCATAAATTCTGTAATTGTCCAGGAAGTCCTTTTCATAATGTACATCAGCTTCACTAACTTTTCCCGAATAAGTAAAAATCCAAATGATGAAATATGAGGTTAAAAGAATTGTTGAAATCCAGATTAAGCGTTTTGTCATATCAAAATGTTTATGAATTATGATTTAAAACAATAGAAAGGTGCAAAGATATTCAGAAAGTGCATTCAATAAAATGTGGAAAGTACTTAGTTTGATGATATTTTTCGGATTGAAGATTCGTAAGATTCATAAGATTGAAAATTAGAATAGCTAACAATTTGATTTTGCAATTTCTTGGCGTAACTCTGCGAAACCTCAGCGTAACTTTGCGTAATAACCTAAGGCTATACGCAGAGAGCCGCAAAGAATCCGCAAAGGTTCGCAAAGAATGACTGATTCGAAATGTCAGGGAGCATAACAAAGCAGGCACTCAGAAAAAGCTCTAAGTGCCTGTTGTTTATTTAATAGAAATAATTGTAAGTCTATTGATATTTTTCAACAACTTCAATTAGCTCAGGAAGGTCCATACCAAGATCTTTAAGTTTGGCAATAGTTGGAACTCCGTCTTTTGTCCAACCGCGACGTTGGTAAACAGCGTCAAGAAGTTGTTCGTATCTGTTTTCGCGATATTTACGTAAAGCAGCCATTTTTTCTTCAGTAGATTTTCCTGCAGGGTCGAAACCTACATCTTCCTTAAGTTGCTTATCGTAACGATCTGCTCTTGATTCATACTCTTCAACAGTAACAGGTCCGCAAGCACGGTAAGGCTGAGCATCGTGAATACGCTTTCCGTAACCACGGCGAATGTTGAAAATACGCTGGAAGTTATAAACTCTTTCGCTCTGGCGAATAAGTTCTTCCTTGCTGAATGGTTTTCCTGTAACAGCTTCGAAAATAGTTACATAGTTGTCTACGTGCTCAGGAATTTTGTGAGGCTCTGCTGTAAGTTCGTTTCCTTTTGGCACAACGTCGTTCCAGCAAAGTTTACATAATCCGGCAAGACCGAACCATGTTCTGAACATTGGGAAATAGTGAAGAGCTTCAGCTTTATCCTCGAAAGTTGGAATCTGGTTGTTTACCATATCCATAAAGATAAGCCATGCTTCATCGTGCTGTGGTCCTTTGTTTGTCATTGCATAACCGCCTTGCTGAGCAAGAGATTCTTTAGAAACATACTGAGAATACTCAAGACCTTTGTTTTCCATTCCTATATCTTGAAGAAATTTAGCATCGCCCCAGCCTTTTGCAGCGAACATTTCTTTCATTTTACGGATACCCATACCGGCAATTACACCAAAACCTTCACCTCTTGCAAGCTGATGAAGAAGTTCAAGAGAATCTTCAATAGCTCCGAAGTTTAGTTCAAGTCCGCCTGTTCTTTCTTTGTTAAGAATGCCGTTTTCATAACATTCCATTATAAAAGCGCAAATAGTACCCCATGTAATTGTACAAATACCATAAGTATCGCAATAGAAGTTAGCTTCGATAATAGCTTCAGGGTCGAAAATACCCATGTTTGAACCTAAACCGGCAGCATTTTCATATTCCGGACCGTCAACAATAACTTTATGACCTTTGTAAGGTCCTGTTTTTAGTTCGAAATCATCAACACCCTTAGCACAAGACATTGCACAACCAATCCAACAACCATCAAAAACATTTTGGGTGAAGTATTTATCTCTGAAAATATTAGAGTGAATTTTTAAGCCATCTTTATGACTTCCGTATTTGAAATTATGAGTTGGAAGAAGGTCGTAATCGTTCATAACATTAACGATATTGGCAGTACCTTTCTTTCTCATTTGGCATTGAGAATCATCGAGTTCTCTCATTTCCTGTTGGTATCTGCGACCTCTTTCAGCGATTGCCTCAAGGTTGGCAACATTATTTAGATTTCCTTTTACGCCTTCGATTTTAGCTACAATAGCTTTGATCTTTTTATCGCGGAAAACAGTACCTAAACCACCGCGTCCTGCTTGTTTTAGCCTTACCTTTTTACGTTTCATATCGTAGAAAGAGAAGTTAATCATTCCGATTAGAGAATGCTCAGCAGCGGCTCCGGTAGAAACAACACCTATATTTTTTGCGTCTTTTTCGTCATCAGCAAACATTTCAGTAAGTTCTTCAGCAAGAATGTGAGAATCTACAGAAAGACCCGGATCTTCGAAAATTTCTATTTTGCCGGTTTTGCCGTCAATGTATATGATAATGTCTTTGTCAGATTTTCCTTGAAGCTCAAGAGCATCAAAGCCTGAAAACTTAAGGAACGGTCCAAAGAATCCGCCAACGTTAGAGTCCATAATGGAATCAGTTTGAGGCGAAATAGAAACGATAAGAGATTTACCTGCACCAGAGTATTGAGTAATACCACCAACAGGACCTGAAGACATTATAATTTCGTTTTCGGGGTCGTTCCATTTTGTAGTAGGTGTAGTTGCATCCCAAAGCAGTCTTAAACCATAACCTTTTCCACCAATGAATTTGTCTTTCATTTCCTGTGGAACAGCTTTTTCTTTGATATTGCAATCAGAAACATTTATGTACAAAATCTTATCCGTATAGCCTCTGTACAAATCCTTTCTTTCATACTTAAATTCCTTTAAAATCTTGCGATTTTTTTTCATTTCTGAAATGTTCATATAGTAGTCTCCTTTATGTTATAAAAAATTGAATTTTAGAATTTTGTCGCAAAGCTACAAAATTTAAAGATTTTAGCCGTGATAAAATGAAAATTTAATAACGGAAGTTTGCTTTTTTTTAATAGATTAAAATCAATATCTTTACGCCTTCTTGAATTGTATATCACAATTAAAATTTTTTATAATATGAAGACCTTTTTTCTCAAATTCTTAATCATTTTTTTAAGTTCCATTTTTTTGTTTTCATGTTCAAAACCAACTCCCAAAAACAAAAGTCTTGAGTATATTAACCAGGAGGCTGCCTGGAGAATTTTGTGTCCCGGTATGGGGTCAATTGGCATTATTACCGGCAATGAGATAAATGTTTATTATTTGAATGAAAATAAGCAATGGATTTTAGACAGGGTTTCCTCATTTTTGATTCCTGAAGAGAATAGCGGAATATTAGCTTTGGGGCTTGGTATTATTGGAGTTGTTGAAGGTGATTTGATGAATTTTTATTATTTGGATGCTGAGAATTTGTGGAAAAAAGAATATACAATGCAGTTTGTAATGCCTGATGATTATGATAGAATTTTTCCTGTAAAGTTTAGTTGGGAAGTTGGTGTAATTGGTGTAGAGAAAGATGGAATAGTCGACTTTTATTATCTTGATGAAAAGCTTATTTGGAGAAAAGATGAAACTGCGAGCTTTGTTGTTCCAATGAATATAGATTATTATTTTTCTGTTGGATCAATGGTTATGGCTGTTGTTTCTGATAATAAGCTTGGCTTTTATTATTTAAAAGATGATGGCAATTGGGAATTTTTAGAAAATTTTGTTTTGAAATTACCTGAGCAATATGAAGCTATTATTCAATTTGAGCAAAATATTTTAGGAGTCATAAATGAAGGTAGAATTAAGTTTTATGAGGTTGATTTCAACGATAACGACTGGATAGTTGATGAAACTATGAACTTTTATTTACCATACTAGTTTTTAGTATTTCAGTTTTCAAAAACTGAGCTGTGTATCCGTTATTAGATTCAATAATTTCCTCTGGAGTTCCGCTTGCAATAATTCTTCCTCCTCTTTCACCGCCTTCAGGACCTAGGTCAATTATATAATCGGCAACTTTAATTACATCTGGGTTGTGTTCAATTACGATTATTGTGTTACCTCTTTCAACAAGCCTGTTTAATACCTCAAGCAGTACCCTGATATCTTCAAAGTGAAGTCCTGTTGTGGGTTCGTCGAGAATATAAACAGTTTTTCCGGTGTCTTTTTTTGAAAGTTCTGAAGCAAGTTTTACTCTTTGTGCTTCTCCACCCGATAATGTTGTACTGCTTTGACCAAGTGTTATATAGCCAAGTCCGACATCTTTTAAAGTCTTTATTTTTATTGCGATAGAAGGAATATTTTCAAAAAACTCCAGAGCTTGATCAATGTTGAGGTTTAGCACATCATTTATAGATTTTCCTTTGAATCTGACTTCAAGAGTTTCCCTATTGTATCTTTTACCCTGACAGCTTTCGCATAATACATGCACATCAGGAAGAAAGTTCATTTCAATAACTTTTACTCCACCGCCCTGACAGGTTTCGCATCTTCCTCCTTTTACATTAAATGAGAATCGCCCCGGCTTATATCCTCTAATCATTGATTCGGGTAATGAAGAATAAAGTTTTCTTATTTCATCGAATACCTTTGTATAGGTAGCCGGATTAGACCTTGGCGTTCTGCCTATCGGTGATTGGTCAATTTCAATTACTTTGTCAACATTATTAAGTCCTTCGATTTTGTCGTAAGGCAGTGCTTTGTATTCAGATCTGAAAAAATGGTTGCTTAAAACAGGGTATAGCGTTTCGTTAATTAGGGATGATTTACCGCTTCCTGAAACACCTGTTACACAAACAAATTTCCCCAAAGGAATAGTTAATGACACATTTTTAAGATTATTCCCTTTTGCACCCAACAAAACAATGTTTTTCCCATTTCCCGGTCTTCTGAATCCGGGAGTTGCAATTTCCTTATCTCCTCTTAGGTAGGCAGCAGTAATTGATTGATTATTTGTTAATATTTCTTCAGGAGATCCGCTTGCAATAATTTTCCCGCCGTGCACTCCTGCACCCGGTCCAATATCAATAACATGGTCGGCCGACATAATCATATCTTTATCGTGCTCTACCACTATAACTGAGTTGCCGATATCTCTCAGGCTTTTCAAAGACTCTATCAATTTTTGATTATCTCTTTGATGCAATCCAATGCTTGGTTCATCAAGAATGTATAATACACCTGTAAGTTGGCTTCCAATTTGAGTTGCTAGCCTTATTCTTTGGCTTTCTCCTCCTGAAAGCGTTTTGGCAGAACGGTTCAAAGAAAGATATTCTAATCCAACATCTAACAAAAAGCCAAGTCGCACAAGCAGTTCCCTATTTATTTCATGTGCAATCTGTTTTTTTCTTGGGTCAAAGTTTTTATCAAAATTTTCTATCTCACTCTTCAGTGTTAAAAGATCCATTTCAGCCAAGTCGCTGATGTTGTATTTCCCTATACGATAATGCAGAGATTCCTTCTTCAACCTTTTGCCGTTACATTCCGGACATTTGGAATAAGACATAAATCCGGTAGCCCATTTTTGAATAGAGTAGGAAGTAGATTCGCTATATTGATTGGATATAAAATTTACTATTCCTTCAAAGTTTAATGTGTAAGTATTTGTAATTCCAAGGCTTTCATTCTTTATTCTGAAAACTTCATTAGAACCATACAATATAGTATTAATAGCTTCATCAGGTATATTCTTAATTGGAGTTTCTATCTTAAATCCGAATTTCAAACAAATAGACTCAATTTGTTTAAATATCCAATTGTTTTTGTATGGCCCGAGAGGTGCAAGTCCGCCGGCATAAATAGACAAGTTATCATCCGGAATAATTTTGAGAATGTCTATCTGACTAATTTCTCCGAGTCCGTTGCATTTTGGGCAGCTACCATAAGGAGAGTTAAATGAAAATGTGTTTGGTTCAGGCTCGGCATAAGCCAAGCCCGATACCGGGCACATAAGTTTTCGACTAAAGTAATGCACATCTTCCTTATTTTCCTCCATCAGCATTATCATGCCTTTGCCCTGTTTCATTGCAGACTGTATGCTTTGTTCAATTCTCTTAGAGCTTCTTACATCAATGTTTATCTTATCCACCAAAAGCTCAATATCATGAACTTTATAGCGGTCGAGACGCATATTAGGAGTAATCTCTTTAATTTGCCCATCTACTCTAACTCTAAGAAATCCTTGTTTTTGAACGAATTCAAACAACTCCCGATAATGCCCTTTTCTGCCTTTTACAAGAGGAGCAAGTAAAATCATAGTTTTACCTGTAAACTTAGATATAACAAGGTCGAGAATTTCCTTATCAGTATATTTAACCATTTTTTCACCGCTAGTGTATGAATATGCATCGGCAGTGCGGGCAAACAATAGTCTTAGGAAGTCGTATATTTCAGTAATTGTTCCAACAGTTGATCTTGGATTTTTAGAAGTTGTTTTTTGCTCAATTGAAATAACAGGACTTAATCCGGTAATTTTGTCAACATCCGGTCTTTCAAGATTGCCGAGAAACTGACGGGCATAAGCCGAAAAAGTTTCAATATACCTTCTTTGGCCTTCAGCATAAATTGTGTCGAAAGCAAGTGAAGATTTTCCGCTTCCGCTTAAACCGGTAATTACTGTAAGTTTATTTCGAGGAATGCATACATTAATATTCTGAAGATTGTGCTCCCTAGCACCATAAACTTCAAGAAATTCAACACTGCTTTTACCTGAATATTTCTCCTTTTTCTCTTTCATTATAAATTTAAACAATCTACAAAAATACTCAATGATATGCTTTAAAAAAACTGCGGTTTATTAATTCTTTAAAATATTTCAGTATTTCTTTTATTGTTTTCAATAAAAAACTTAATACATTAGCAGCAAATTAGCCTTAAAACGTTAATTTTGCAATTCGTGCAAATTGTAACTTAAATCTTCGGTTAATATTTAGGGATAAATGTGGGATAATGTTGTTCATCTGATACTTACGAATCGCCGGAAAATTCTGGCCTTAATAATATTGATAACTGCCTTTATGGGATATAATGCTTTTGATGTAAAGCTATCTCATGAGCTGGTTAAAATGCTGCCTACTTCTGACCCTGTATACGAAAAATACGAGGAGTTTTTGGATATATTCGGAGAAGATGGAAATATTATGTTTGTTGGAATTTCCAGTGATAAGATTGATGATTTGGAAACTTTTAATAAATGGTACGATTTGCATATTTCTCTTAAAAGCCTTGATGGTGTTGTCGCATTTATAGGAATTGAGAACATTCAAAATGTTGTAAGAGATGATACTCAGAAAAAATTATTGCTTTCTCCTGTTTTTACTTCAAGGCCAAAAACTCAGATTGAACTGGATTCATTATTAAGCATTGTATATAATCTGCACTTTTATGAAGGACTACTTTTTAATAAAAATAATAACACTTTTGTGTCCGCAATTACCTTAAATAATGATGTTTTAAACTCGGTTAGAAGAGAACCTCTTATTCATGAAATTGAAGAATTGTGTGATGCGTTTGAAAAGGAAACTCAAATAAAAGTGCATCTGAGTGGATTACCTTATATCCGGACTAAAACATCCATTACGGTTAGAGACGAGCTGAAGCTGTTTTTGATTCTTGCAATGATAGTTGCATCTCTTGCCTTATTTTTCTTTTTCAGATCGTTTAAGTCTTTCTTCTTTCCAATGGTAATTGTTGGTATTGGCGTTGTTTGGGCACTGGGATTAATTAGTTTGCTTGGATATAAGCTCACAGTACTTACCGGGATTATTCCGCCGCTATTAATTATAATAGGAGTCGAAAATTGTATATTTCTGCTTAATAAATACCACAATGAGTTTAGATGTCATGGTAATAAAATGCAGTCTTTATCTCAGGTTGTTAAAAGGATAGGCAATGCAACAATGCTTACAAACGCAACCACTGCAGTCGGTTTTGCCGCATTTATTGTTACCGGAAATAAAATTCTTATAGAGTTTGGCGTAGTTGCTTCAATCAATATAATATTCACGTTCTTGCTAACCATTACTTTGGTCCCGATTTTTTACAGTTTCTTGCCTTCTCCCAAAAGAAGACACGTAAAGCATCTTGACAAAAAGTTTATCAGAACATTGATACAGAGAGTTATTCATGTTGTTTTAAACCACAGGAAATGGGTATATACTATATTCTCTGTGTTTTTGGTGGTGGGTATATTTGGCATAACCAGGCTTCACACCTCTGGAACAATTGTAGACGACATACCAAGCAATGACCCTGTTTATAAAGATCTGGTATTTTTTGAGAATCAGTTTAATGGCATAATGCCACTTGAGATAATGATAGATACAAAAAGATCTCAGGGAGTTATTAATCCTACTACTTTAAGTAAAATAGATAAACTTCAGGCATTACTTCAGAAATATCCCGAACTTTCAAGGCCTTTGTCGATAGTTGAAATGATAAAGTTTGCAAAACAAGGTTTCTACAGGGGTAATCCGCAGATGTACGAATTGCCCAACAGACATGAGAGAGGTTTTATAATGTCGTATTTACCCGATGTTTCTATTGAAAGCAAATTTCTAAAATCGCTTGCCGATTCTGCTATGCAAACAACTAGAGTTTCGGTGCAGATGAAAAATATAGGGACCAAAGATATTGAAAGAATTAAAACAGAATTACAGCCATTAATTGATGACATATTTGACCCGGAGCAATATTCCGTAAGCATGACAGGGACCAGTGTTGTTTTTCTTAAAGGGACGGAGTATCTAATAAATAATTTATTAACAAGCCTTGTTTTAGCTCTGGTGATAATTTCAGTGCTTATAGCATTGATGTTTAACAGATTTAAAATGGTCTTTATTTCGCTTCTGCCGAATTTGTTTCCACAAATACTAACAGCTGCAATGATGGGGTATTTTCAAATTCCTATAAAACCATCAACAATTATAATATTTAGTATAGCTTTAGGGATTTCGGTAGATAACTCGATACTGTTTCTGGCCAAATTCAGACAGGAATTGCATTTAAACAATTATAACATTAAACATTCTGTTATTTGTGCGCTCAAAGAAAGTGGTGTGAGTATGATATACACTTTTGTTGTGTTGTTTTTTGGGTTTATAATTTTTACCGCGTCTTCTTTCGGAGGAACTCAAGCCCTTGGATATCTTATAGCTTTTACCTTATCTGTTGCATTGTTGTCTAACCTGTTGCTGTTGCCTTCTGTATTATTGTCTATTCATAAAAGGTCAGAAGGAGAGGATTCCGGAAAGAAAATTATAAGAACATCTAAAAAGAGAAAAAGGATTATTAGCCAAAACAGAAAAATATTAGACTAGAAAAATGAAAGGAATTATACTTGCCGGAGGTTCAGGAACCAGACTTTATCCTATTACACAGGCAATGAGCAAGCAGCTGATGCCTGTTTATGATAAACCTATGATTTATTATCCTTTGTCTGTTTTAATGATGGCAGGTATAAAAGATATTCTTGTAATTTCTACTCCTCAAGATACTCCGGCTTTCGAAAAACTTTTAGGCGATGGCTCCAGAATAGGCTGCAATTTTAAGTACAAAGTTCAGAATATTCCCAACGGACTTGCGCAGGCATTCGTTTTGGGTGAAGAATTTATAGGCAATGATTCGGTTGCACTTGTGTTGGGTGATAATATATTTTATGGCAGCGGCCTTCATAAAACACTTCAAGAATGCACAAACCCTGATGGAGGGATAGTTTTTGCCTATCATGTAAATGACCCTCAAAGATATGGGGTAGTGGAGTTTGATAATGATTTTAATGCAATGAGTATTGAAGAAAAACCAAAATCTCCAAAGTCGAATTATGCAGTTCCGGGTTTGTATTTTTATGATAATAGTATTATTGGAATTGCAAAAAATCTTCAGCCATCAGCAAGAGGAGAGTATGAAATTACAGATGTAAATAAGATATATTTAAGTTCAGGTAAATTAAAGGTTAAAATTCTAAACAGAGGAACAGCATGGCTTGATACAGGAACTTTTACTTCTCTTATTCAGGCAGCTCAATTTGTACAAGTAATAGAGGAAAGACAGGGTTTGAAAATTGGATGTATTGAAGAGGTGGCTTATAGAATGGGATTTATTGACAGTAATCATTTAAAGCACATAGCCGAACCATTGTTGAAAAGTGGGTATGGCGAGTATTTGATTAATATTTTAAAAAAATAACCACATATATATTACTGATACTTATGGGAAAAAGGACTAAAATATTGATAACAGGAGGAGCCGGCTTTATTGGAAGCAGTCTGGCAGAGAAACTTATTGAGAATCCGGATAATCATGTTGTAATTGTAGATAATCTTATGACAGGCAGTTTAGAAAAACTGCCCAAAAAACCTAAAGATAATTGGTCTTTTATTAAGTGCGATGTAAATTTATACAGAGATATAGCTGAAGTAATGCTGGCAAATCACTTTGACTATGTGTTTCACTATGCCGCATTTGTTGGTGTTCTGGCAACTCAGGCTCATCCGATTAAGGTTTTAAGAGATTTGTACGGAATTGAGCATGTTTTTGACTTATGCAAAAACTCCGGTGTAAAAAGAGTTTTCTTTGCTTCATCGTCTGAGGTATATGGCGAACCTGTTAATCTTCCTCAAAACGAGGAAACTACTCCTCTTAACTCAAGAATTCCTTATGCTGTAGTAAAGAACGTCGGGGAAGCATATCTGAAATCATACAAAAAAGAATATGATCTTGATTATACAATTTTCAGGTTCTTTAATACATACGGACCAAAGCAAAGCATTGATTTTGTAATGTCTAAATTTATCAGCCACGCTCTTCAAAATGAAGATATTCCGATTTATGGTGATGGAAGCCAAACTCGTACGTTCTGCTTTATCGACGATAATGTTGATGCATGTGTGAATGCTTTTTATGAAAATAAATTCGTAAATGATGTGCTAAATATTGGGTCTGATATAGAAGTGCCAATTATAGACTTGGCAAAGTTAATTATTGAGGTAACAAACAGTAAATCAAAAATCGTATTTAGACCTCCTCTTCCTGAGGGGGATATGAATCGTCGTTTTCCGGATATTTCAAAAATGAGAAATCTTCTTAAAAGAGACCTTACTTCTTTAAAATCGGGTATTCAAAAAATTATTGATAATCCATATTTCATCTTGCCACAAAAATAGAGAGCATTTTTAATTATGAGCAATAGTTACGAAGAACTTTCAAATCTCATTACGGAAAAAATCAATAAACTCTGCTTTATAAAGGAGCCCGAAAGCTTGTATATACCTGTAGATTATTGCCTGAAGAATGGCGGTAAAAGAATCAGACCTTTAATGGCATTGTTAGGTTGTAAGTTATTTGGAGGCAATTCTGACGATGCAATTAATGCCGCAATTGGGCTGGAGTTGCTGCATAATTTTACTCTCATGCACGATGATATTATGGATGAGGCTCCTATTAGAAGAGGGCAACCAAGTGTTTATAAAAAGTGGGGAACAAACACCGCTATTTTGTCGGGAGATGCAATGCTCGTTTTAGCGTATAATCATATCTTGGAAGTACCTGATGATAAGCTTAAAGCTATACTTGAAGTTTTTAATACCACCATCACAGAAGTTTGCGAAGGACAACAATATGATTTGGATTTTGAAACCAAAACAGATGTTTCTGAAGAGGAGTATCTGAATATGATAAGGTTAAAGACTGCTGTGTTGCCTGCCAATTGCCTTAAAATTGGAGCAATGATATCGGGCAAGGCAACAGAGGAAGAGATAAACAGCTTATATAAGTTTGGAGAATTTTTCGGACTTGCATTTCAAATTCAGGACGATTGGCTTGATGTTTATTCTGATGAAAAGGTTTTTGGGAAGAAAACCGGCGGAGATATTCTAGCCAAAAAGAAAACCTGGTTGTTTATTAAAGCTTTGGCACAGGCTGATGAAAAATTGAAAAAATCACTGAAAGATGCATTTTATAACGATTGTTTAGAGAATGATGAGAAGATAAAGACTGTAAAATCTGTTTACAATTCATTGAATATAAGCAATATAGCCATAAAAAGGATAGAAGATTACTTTAATCAGGCTTTAGCTTACCTTGACAAAATAAATGTTGATGAAGAATCAAAAAAACCCCTTAGGGATTTAGCTAAGGGGCTTATGAACAGAGAGTATTAGAAATTTATTTTGCTCCGCTAAGTATCATATTAATTAGAGCTGTAAGATCGCCTACATCAATTGCTGAATTATTATTTACATCAGCGTTTTCAAAAACAAAGCCCGCAGGAGTGCTGCCATTAAGATGACTTATCATCCATACAACATCTCCTACATTTATAAATCCATCTCCATTAACATCGCCAAGGAGGTTATCAAGGGGAAGCCCTTTGAAGATAATATCATCGAGGAAAACGCCACCTCCATTTAACAGATTTCCTTCAAAAGCAAATTGAACCATAGGTTCATTTATTTCAGGAATATTTATCACTCTTTCAGTCCAGTTTGCCGTCGTTGTTGAATAAGTATCCAGGAGAATCCATTCAAGATCTCCCTTAACTTTGTCTATTCTTACATTATCCAGAGTAATTCTATCCATGTCATGGCAATTGTGATGGCGGAAAGCAATGTAAACAGTACTTCCTCTATATGCAGACAAGTCTAAACTACGATTTACATATCCCCAGGAAGTCATAGATCCGGTGAGAGTTTCACTAAATAAAGTTGTAAAATCTGACACAGCAGTTCCGGTTGTTGAAATTAAAACACTGTAATGTTCAAGTTTATAAATATTCTGAGTTGCTGTTGGTGCAATTTGCCAATACAATGTAAACTCATCATTCATGGTTTCTTTTGTAAGAGTAATTTGCGGGGTAATTAGATAATTGTCGGGATATAAAACGATATTATCTATCCATGAATGACTTATCATAGAACCATTTCCGCTTCTAACATTATGAATCCAGTTTCTTCCATCGCCATCATTATCTCTTACCGACCATCCGGAAGGGAAACCACTTTGAAAGTTTTCAGTAAATATTGTAACAGGGTCGTTTCTTTTTTTAGCACTTAAAAGCGCATAATAAACTTTTAGCTGGTCTGTATTTCCTGCGTTAGATGGTCTTGCTTCATAGAAAGTAACTCTGGCGCCCTGATAAGATCCTAATTCAATTAATGGCGAAATCAGCATTGTAGATTCAGCATTTCCGGTAATTTTCAGATGAGATTCTCCTGTATGAGGTTGAACAGGGTCTGCATCGCCATTGCTTATAACCCATTCCTGAGAACTATCTTCCTGCCACCAGCATTGTGGTACATCATCAAAACTTTCAAAATTTTCAGAAAGCGGCAGATTTTCATCATTACACTCAGCAAAAACAACATTTATGGTATGAGCCTGAGTAATATTTTCTAAAGAAAATGTTGAAACCGGAGTTTCATTAACTCCATCAACAGTAAATTCTGAAATAAAGTATCCTTTGTTGGCAGTTATAGTAAAAGAAATATCATCAAATTCGTTCACATTAATTACTCCGGAAGGAACAATGCTGCCGTTTGTTGTTGAAGTGGCAGTTACATTATAAGAAACTCCTTCAATAGTAAAAGTATAGTATCCTGCCGGAGCAACAAGAGGTTTAGAAATTGTCTTTGCATTGTTGTTTGTTGCGCTTATATAATAAGATACATTAGTATCTTTTGGTTGAGCAGGAATATTTGCAGTATAAAAACCTCCTGAATAAGTCATTGAAATCGGACTAAATCCACCTGCAGGATTTGTACTCCAATATACAGTTGCATTTGAAATGCCGGTAGGACTTGTAATTTTTGCAGATACTGTATAATATGGTTCATTTGTCATTGCCGACCTGATTTTGGCGTGCGAAATATGTACCGGATCGGAGGCAGCAATTTCTCTAGTAATGCAATGGATAGCCCCGCTTGCTGAAATCACGTTTTCCATATTAATTCCAAAAACCTGATAGCCCGGCATGGCTTCCTGATATATTGAAATTGCCTGAGCATTCAATGTTGCATTGTGATATTGGGGAACAAGAATAACATTGTTTAATATCACAGCATTTGTATAAGTACGATATGAAGAGCTTGGTGGCCATTGTCCGGTGGTACTTGGAACCATCGGAATTCTTATAACTTTGAATTCTCTTCCAAATTCAGTTTGAAAATTGTCTAGTACATATTGTAGATTTGCCTCAATGTAAGGACCATCAGAAACTCCTTCAGGGAATTGGCCAACAAGCAAGGTTTCCTCATCCAGCAGTTTCATATGCATATCAATGTGATGAATATTGTCGTAAGGAAGCTCATCCATTTTAATATAAGGATTGATGCCCATAAAGTTGTATTTTATTTGATCAATCTGAGTTTCGGTATATGATGGGTTTTCTGTTAGAACAAGCTCAGATGAATAACCGTCTCCATGCCCATCGGCCATGAAATTACCTCCGGTTGTAATCAGTTGCCCGCTTGTTCCTCCCATTCTGTAGAAAGGTACTCCCAAATAGTTTGCCATAAACTCAGGAATTGCATTGTCTTCCGGACGTGCAGGGCGGTTATAAAGCCAGTCAATAAATGCCAGGCTTCCATCTTCAAGATAAACACTTTGTGGGCCGTAGTCTCTTACCCATACCGAGTTGAAAGGAGCAGTAACAAAAACAATGTTTGTAAGCGTAACACCTCCACTTGTCAGATATGACTGAACAGTTGATGGGTTTGAGCAAATAATATACACAGTTACTGCTTCTTTTGCTCTTCTCACAATTTCGCGCAGCTCTGTTGTATATGCAGCCCATGTTACAATAACGCCCTGAGCTTCTTCCCATTCTGCCGGAGTTCGTGGTGCAACTGCCGGTGGAGTGGTGCTCTTAGGCCTACCGGTGTTATGTATAAAATCATAGTATAATTCTTTTTCTTTTTCGGTTAAACCTTTTGGCAGAAATTCCTGAGAAAAAACATTAAGAACAGAAATTGAAAAAACGATAGCTAGTAACAGTAACTTTTTCATAATAAATTATTAATGTATGATTAGTTGGTATTAATTAGTAAAAAAATGATTTGAAGTTTTTTTTGTTTGTAATTTGGTGAAAACTAGCGTGCAAGTTAAAAAAAATATGCCTGACAATTTATCTGTCAGGCATATTTTTTACAAAAATTTAACCTTACAAAAGACTATTCCAAAGTATATCTTAATCCAAAATAAAATGTACGTCCTATAATAGGTCCCCACACCATCGAAGCATCAAAGTATTCTCCAAATGGTTCTTCATATGCAATAATCGGACGATGCTGCTTGAAGTTTGTCAGGTTTTCTCCTCCAATATACAAATCAATAAACTTCCACTTGTATGTGATTTGTCCCATCAAAATTGTATATCCCGGATATTCAGTGTCTAATCTGTATTGCTCGGGCAGTGATGATGTGTCGGGAATTCTGCCTTTGCCGTTGAATTGAGCTGTAAAGTCAAACTGCCAATTATTAGATGGAGTAGCGTAAGATAAGCTTATCAATCCTTTATCTCTGCTAAAGAATGGCTTAGATTCTAGATTGCCTGATATTGTTGTTTTTACATCTGAAAACCTGTATGCAGCAACTACTTCAAGCCTTCTAACAGGTTCAAATTTAAAATCTACCTGAAAATTATTTGAATAAGATTTTCCGTCAAGATTGTAAAAAATTGCTCGCGAATGGTCAGAGTCAAGGTCAACAATAAGCTGGTTTACAAATTGAGTTCTGTAAAACTCAAGCATTACAGAAGCATCATTATTAAACAGATGAAAATTACTTGTAAGGCTTGCGCCATAATTCCATGCTTCTTCCGGTTTAATATCTTCGAGAACAGAAATTCGGCGACTGCTTGCAAGAATACCAACGTTTTCAGCTATAGTATTCGGAACTCTGTATCCCTTTCCTGCAGAGGCTCTGGCAACAAAATGCTCACCCATTGTCCATCGTGTATGTATTCTTGGAGTAAAGAATGTGCCGTAAATATTGTGAAAATCAGCTCTTAAACCGATTATACCGGTAAAATGATCGTGATGGTGCAAAGTATATTGGCCAAAAATACCGGGAACCGATTCCATTCTGTTAAATATGCTGTCGTTCAAAGCTTCATTGTAGTTGTCGTACATATAGCTTAAACCGGTAGTTAATTTATGGTCAGGACTTCCAATATTGTCTTCATAAAGAACATTTGCATAAAAAGTATTTTGCTCACCATCATACTTCGTTAGTCCGTATTGAGAATACTGCTCATGTCTTGTAAAGCTTAGCTGTGTTCCAATACTTCCTGCTTCCCTCGATGGCAAGAAGAATCCTGTTCTGGCAAAGGCATCATATCTGTTTGTGTTAATCCCAATTGCATAGTAATCTGTGCTGCCCCAGTTTCTTCCATTTTGGAAAAAAGCTGTTTGACCGCCTTCACGATTCTCCTGCATTATACTGAAACCGATCTGCGACTCCATTACACCGGGCTTATCAT
>CAZRNU010000046.1:0-21760 GCA_964601515.1 uncultured Bacteroidales bacterium
GGGTATATTTGTGGGGAAATCCGGTTTGAATTTGCAACGCTGGTGGTTGCGGACAAGGCGGATGTGTGCGCAAGATGCGTATATCTGCTCGTTAACGGTAATATGAGATAAAAAATAGAAGAACAATTATGAACAAAGTAATTTTATTAGGGCTATTTTTTATTTGCGTACAAAAAAATATTTTATTTGCCCAAACTACTGATTTAACATCGGTTGATGAATTTCTTAAAGTAACTTCGACCTTAAAAGAAGGAAAAATAATATCAGATGAGCTGTGGACTGATTTTGACAATTCGACCGGCTACAAAAAATACGTGTATTTAGAAAACAAATTTGTTATCAATACTATAAAAGCTTCCATTAATATGGCTTTTGTAAACAGCGGACTTGCCAAAAAGGATAGTGTGTTAAGTATTTCAAAAGAGGAAATGGCCGAAAACAGGAAATTGATGTTTCAAAAACGCATCTTGACGAATTATATCGACATGAAAGAAAATTTCGATTCAATTAAATCATTTCGAAAAAATTATGATTTTGAAGCCTTCGTTGAAAGATCAAAACAAAGACTATTTTCTTTTCTGGGTAAACCTATTGACACATCTTTCAGGTTTAAAGCAGTATATTTTAACTGCATGGATGCTGATGGGTACAATGCCGAAGAAGCCATATATCTTGATTTTAATCTGATTTATAGAATGACAGAAAAGCAGCGAATAAACTTTCTGGCCCATGAATTTTTTCACAATTACAGGGAAAAATATGAAAACCATGATTTTAACTATAAATGTGATTTAAATTTTGGTATTGATATGATTCAAAATGAAGGAATCGCAGATATGATTGATAAAACCGAAGGATATAAGCAATATTATACTTATGTAATAAAAGAACCTGACCTTGCTGAAGTTATGGTAAGATTACATAACCAGGCACCTGAAGATTTGGAAAAACTTCAAAATGTGATTTTAAAATATTCAAAAAATGAGATATCTGAAAATAAAATTATAGATGAATGGATAGAAATCGTAAAATTCAACGGACATGCAATCGGATTTTTTATGGCGAATCAAATTGAGAAAGCAGGATATGAAAATGAAATGCTTGAAACTTTCTATAATCCTTATGAGTTTTTTGTTCTATACAACAGGGCAGCTAAAGAGCTGAATATTTTTCAATTGAGTGATGAATTTATGGACTACCTAAGAAGTATAACAAAGGAATACTACCGTTAACACGCAATAAAAAACATAGGGCGTAAAGTGCTAATATTGAACAATATAACAATTAATAAACATCTAGGTAACTTGATAGATAGGTGTTTCAAAATGCCCTACGCTTCTTATTGCCATCCGTTGGCAACCATTAAAATGAAACAGATACTCTCAATAATAATACTGCTATTCAGTCTTAATCTGACCGCTCAGGACATTCATGAACTTGAAGAAGACTTGAGCCAGACGGTCATTACAGATTTGAAAGACATCAAGAAGAAAGCAGAGAAGATTTTTGAAATAGACCCTTTCAACGAAGTTGCTACCTACTACTTGACAGAATCCTATCGGTATACAGAAAATGATTCCTTAATTCCAAAATTCTTCGAAAAGATAATTTCGGAAAATCCAGAGAATCCTACTCCATATTTGCTATCTGCTAAATATCAATTTAGAGACTTTTCAATATCAGATTCGGCAAGACTTAAACCTTTGAAACAAGCTTTGACTCTTGAACCAAATAGTTTTGAAGCAAATTACCTAATTGGCGTCTCATATTACCTGTTGTTTAATGAACAGCTTAACTCCGACACTTTATCAAGTCCGATTTTTTTTGCTTCACAAAGTCGAGACTTTTTAAAAGAGAGTGTAAAGATTGACTCAAGCACTTTATCATACTTGAAATACCCAATTATTCAACTTTCAACTTTCCTTAAGGATGATGCAGCTGCTATCAAATTTGAAACAATAGAGTCGAATCCAAGTACTGATGACAATCATATCCCAAGTAATGGTCAGTTCTATTTTCCTGTTAGTAGATTTATTGAGTTAGATAAAAATTGGAAATATTCTTATCGGACTGATGTACTCAGAGAGACAGATATGGCAACATTCGTTCTTGGTTGGTATTCAGGTCAGCTTCGTGCTTTAAATGAGCCATTAATTTTTGACCAGAAGAGTGACACAATTTACAGATTCACTTGGTTAAGAACATTCCATCATCCTGTTGCCATTAGAGTTCAGAAGAATAAGGACAAAATACAATTGACTTGGAAAATGTCGGACGGTGCAGGCGGATATTCACCAGGAAAATTAATCGTTGACGAGACAACAGAACTGTCAAGTTCTGAATGGACTGATTTTAAAAAACTTATAGACAAAACAGAATATTGGAATATGCCAACAAATGAGCCGTCAGACGTTATGGGAACTGATGGTTCACAATGGATTATCGAAGGAGTTCAAAATGGAAAATACAATGTAGTTGACCGATGGACACCAAGGAACTCGACATATCAAGAACTTGGATTGTTTCTCATCAACTTGACTGATTTGGATATTCCGAAAAAGGACATTTACTAATAAAAAGAAAAACGGTTGCCAATCGAGCAGACGGCTCCACCAGTAGTTATCTGACAGAGCACGCCTCTCCCACTCCCAAATTCTCTTGTTACGTACGGGTCTCATATACAGCCCCGCCATCGGTGGGCCGGAATCCCCAACACATTTTTCTGAAACCATTGGTTTTTACCGCACACTATCGAACGTGAAGCAAAATTAAAAAACATGGTTTTCAACTCCCTTATACTCTATTTCGCTCAACTTCACATCAAATTCCCCTGCAATCAACACATCTGGATGCGCTTCAGGATAAAAAGCGAACACTCCCTTTATCTTGCCGCTGTGTTTATTAAAGCTCACAGACAAAATCGGAGTTGTATCTGCCATGGGCTCCGGATTCCTGCTGTTAAAAGTACTGATTATTTTCCTGCACTTATCCAACCTCCGGCTCGTTTCAATTGTAATAAATGGATCTTTGAGGGTTTTGCCATCAAACCAACCGCTCAGGAAAAAACTTACCGCCCTGCCCGGATAACTGAATCGCAAAATATTAACCGACGATGCTTCAGGTTCCAACACGTTGATTCTGTACGAATTAGAATTCTCCGCCTCTTCGTGGTTAAAGCCATCAGCATAATAGTTTTCATGCACCTCTTCACCATTAAAATAGCGGCCTTTAATACTGATTTTCACTCCGCCTTTGGTGTTTATAATTCCACCAATACCATTCAGTTCCAGCGATGATGCAGTTTTCTTATCCATTTTTTGCAGCAAATGTAATGGCATGAAATGGGAACTGAAAACCACAGGTAAGTTATTTTTAGTTTTTTTTTAGCAAGTAAGTACTGGCATTTGTGATTATCTGGCTTTATACTATTAAAACATTTGATTTAATGTTCAAATTATGGGTCAATGCCCAGTGGAGATTCTATTAATTCTCAATCAGGAAACAACTGCAAGTGAAAAGCGCCTCATAGCAGAATTAATACAATCACAAGTTATTCAACAGATTTTGAACTTGCCTGATTTTTTCAAGATGAACAGCATCAATACTAAACAAAGAGATAACCCCAAAAAAATAAGTTATCTCTTTGACATTAAACTACTTTTTAGAAACATTTATTTCACAATAAAACCTTGCTTGCCATTTCGTACAAAGCCTCGATAGATCTGGCAATATGCTTCGCCGCAGTTTTGTCAAACTTATCTCTATCATCAAATGACCCCCAGGGCTTATATTCTGCATACCAGAACCAATTCAGGTAATTCTTAGTATCGTTCAAATTTGTGAAAATTCTTCCAACTTCATTGATGGACTTCAGGGCTTCAATAACCTTAGCCCTCAATACCATATCCTGGCAATCAACTTTTCTTTTATCAAAGATTCCCCAATGCAAATCAGAAAAATCTTTATCAAAACAAAAAACAATATTATAACCCCAATTATCCTTTGTGAAGTAGACTTCTCTATCTTTCAACCCAAAATCGTTCTGATTTTCCATAACCCACTTGCTACCCAAACTATCTGCAATGTCCTGCTGAAGTTTTGACAACATTCCTAAAAGGATATTTCTGTGGCTACTAACAATTTGCATTGCTGCAATGTAGTTTTCAATAGGCCCTTTAGTTACAATATCAACAATAGCTGTTTCTGCCAATTTATTCATTGTTTTTCCTGTTAAGTGTTTGATTAGATTCTGGTATTGAACAAGCGTTTCCCTAAGTAGCGGGAAAGAAACCGCCTCTTTTAAGCAAATGGTTAACCAATTGAAAATAAACTCGCTGTACGAGATATTTAGATAATCCCTTTCGTTTTGATATTCCCCTTTACTATCGGGTGTTGGTTCATTGCCCCATAAAGTCAGATATAAAATTGCAGCCTTAGGGTATGCATTTCTATATCTCTCAACTTGTTGATTCTGATCCTGTGCATTTATTTTGTTTTCAATAACAATAACGTTTTCGCCATTATCTTTTAGCACAAGATCAATTCTCCCTCCTGTAACTTGTTCCTTGTCAAGATAGCCAACAAACTCCTCCACTTTTACAATGGCTGATTCAACATTAAAATTCGCCAAAGCATCCTTTGCTGTAAAATCTTGCAGTTTCATTTCATTAAGCTGCCTGATGAATAACTTAAGAAACGAGTTTCTCATTCCATGACTACCTTTTGGATTAAGCAACTCTGCCAGGAAGGCAGAATGAGTTCTAACCTCGTTGGTTGTCAATTTCAAAATCTTGAAAACATTAAAGTTTTCTCCTGTCACAGCTGCAATTTCCTCATACTTGATTAAAACCTGACTAACTTGTGACAAAAGATTTTTAAGTGCGGCTTCTTCCATACTTCTTTAAAATTAGGTTAAACATATATTTACTTATTTACTTTGTTTCACTCTTCTCCCTTTCCTTCCAAATACCCTTAATCACCTTTCCCACTTTCTTAAACTCCTCATGCGTAAACTCATCTGTTTTGGCATTGTTGCACCAGTAGCAGGCCATTAAGCAGTTGTCGAACGAATATTCAAAATTGGAGTCCTTGCGATCAATTTCAAGTGACCATCCCCGGTAGTTCTTTTTGTAGAGCTTTTGCAGATCGGCCAGCTCATGAATCTGTTTGATCGTAATTCCACAATATTCGCAATGCCCGGCATTTGTGAGTATCTCAAATTGCTCCGGAGGAAATTTTTCGTAAAAGACCTTGCTGATGTAATCCTGCCTGAATTGCTCCAGATCGGTTTTAGTTCTGTTTCCTTGCGGGCGATATCTTTTTGAATCTCATCAATACGGCGTTCTCCGGCAATCAGGTATGTTGGTTCATATTGCCAGTAGATGGTAACATACACCTTAACCAGATCCTGATCAATGCTGAACTGCCTGAAGTCTTCAAGCCCCACTGTATCCCAGGTGTTGTTCAGCGCCTTGCCGAAAAGGTAAAGGTTTCGTTTCGTTTTGAAGCTGTCATTGGCTTTCTCAGTGTAACGTTTGGGAAGTTTAAATGCCATTTAAAGATGTTTTAAATACGTTTTTAATCCGATTAAAATAGTTCTCTTGCGCTCCGTAATTATATTTGGGATGCCGGTACAGAGCAATCAGCGGCCGGCCCAGCTTATTTTTATCAGCAGGTATCACTACATTCTGCTGTTTATAAAGTTCTCTGGCTGGCAGCATTGGCTCACCGTCATTCATCAGCACTTTGTATAAGCGCTCAGAGGTAAGAAAAACCGGAATTCTTCCTGTGACATCAACAGCATCAAACTCATGTTTACGATCAGTTATGCTTCTCAGCGCCACACTATTCCAGTCTTTATTTTTGGTGGTTTCGGCAGGCTGATAATCCACAACCAGATTCTGTACATAAACATCTGTTTCATAACACAGGTCCAACTCCAGCAAATTGTTATTAATAGCTGAAAAATATCTGCGATCAGGCCCGTTAATATCAAAAATTGTTTTAAATACCAGCAGCAGTCTTTCACCACTTGCATCTGCATAAAAGGCAGTAGGATCACAGCCCAGCACAAATGCTTTGGGGTGTTCCACTACCCAGGGTTTTGGAGGAATCGGATTGTTTTTCATGGTTATTCTTTTTTTCAAAGTTACACTTCAATTTTGTTCTTCATAATATCTTTCAACCATTCTTCAAGTACAGGGCTGGATTCCATAACAAATTCCTGCCCCTTGGCTACACTCTGTAATTCAACATAATCGCCGGAAATCAGTTTCTCCGCATTTTCATGATAGCTTATTTTTGCATCGGCAAATGCCATGGGAAGTTGCCACCATGTTTTCTTATACCCGGGCTTGGTTAACCGAAGGCTTTCAGCAAAACGAAAATAACCGAAGTCTTTGCCGTAATATATAATGTTGGCTCCCTGATATTCTTCTACATCTTTATTGATGTAATGCGGATGTAGTTTAAAACCATGATATTCAGGCTTGGAGTCAATATCGAACATAGTAAGCTTCTTATCTACAACGAGATAGCCAAAAATGGCATGAAACGGATGCATTTTTTCATATTCTAATCCTGCCACAGTATTTTTTGATTGACAAAACGTACCAAAGAACAGGAAAACATCACCTTTATCTACATTTTGGTTATTCAGATGCCCCAATGCAGCACCGCTCTGCCCAAATGCACCCAAACACTGTTTACCAGCCAACCCATACAAATCAGGATCTACATGGTGTATCTTATCCATATGTTTCGGGTCTAATTGCTTAAGAATTGCTGATAAACATTCTCCCCGGAAATAAAGATTTCCTGTTCGTTCACCAGCTTCTTTGGGATTAAAAACTGGTATTGGAAACGACAACATCGCCCCGTCGGGCATTATCACCGATGGTCTGCCACCGTATTGATCGTCGTAACCTTTACGGCTGAGGATGATTTTTCTCATAACTTCATGAATTTATACATTTGTTTTTCAATCATTTGAATCATGGCATCTTTCATTCCGGACAATCTTCAACAGTATCTTTTCCATTGCCGGCATTTCTCCTGTTCCAAACCTTCAGCTCCCATTCGGGTATAGAACAATGTTCATCATTCGCTCTTTCTCTGGCTAATTTTACGTACTCATTATATTCCTCCATGGAGTTCATTCTGGTCCAGTCAGTTAACTGAACAGAATTGTCGCCTTTAATCAAATGAACTTTGATAATACTGTCAAACGGACAATGAAAAGGTTCTTTTACCGCGCCATAACACCACAAGTATTTCAGAAAAAGATTAATGATCTTCTGGCTTATCCCGATTCTGAATATACCATTATGTAATATGGGACCGTATTTATCAGTCATATACCCTGCAAATGAATCTATTTTCCGATTATGGCCATCTTCGGTTATGTTATTAAAGTCTTTCATGTAACCAAGCAGAAATTTCCTGATGCACACAATCATATTTTCTTTCATCTTTAAATCATCCAGGTCTTTTTTATAAACCGGGAAGTCGCGGTTGCGGGTTTGTAAACCGGCATTGATGCTGCTGGTAAAAATCTCGTTCAGCAGGAAAGCATGTTTGGAATCGGTTGGGTTAAGCATCATTTTCGTTTCAATTGAGTTAGAATTTAAATTTCAAGCAGCACATACATTCAAAAAAACATTGTTAACAGACTCAAATACAGCTATTAATCACACTATAATCCTGTAATTGTTGTTAAAAATGGCTCTACCTTACTGGTACTTTAACGGTCACAAATTTTCCATTCGTGGGTAAAATCCAATCAGAAATCCAGGCCTCACAGTTATTGGATAGAATACACTCCGGGTCAAAAACATTAAATCCAACATTCAGATTTCGCCAATAATCCATGCCAAATTGAAGCGCAGTTTTACCGGTAATCCTAACCCTGGCTTCTATAATATAACTTGCATTTGGCTTGCAAGCAAGTCTTGGTGTCCACCAATGCACAATATTGTCAGGTGTAAGTGCTACATTCAAAGTCATCATTCCATCCATTGCTGTCATATTTGTTGCAATGCTGTGATAATCATTACATGCAGGATCAAACCACTTAGGATACCGGCAATAAAGTCCTGCCTCATTTAAGCTAAATGTTTTCAAATATGTATAGTTGTAATCTTCTATAAATATTTGGGTTTCAGATCCATTTATTACTTCAAGTATCTTCCAGTAATCAACTTCTATCAGTGCTGAATCTGCAATATTCTGACCTGGTTTAACAGTTGCTGCCTGTGCCCATGGGGCAATAGCAGCAAATCCTGTAAGAGGTTTATCACGGCGAATAGTTTGTTCGGCCCATATTGCACCTTCCGGTATTTGGTTTTCACCTTCTCCTACTGGCTTTGAGCAGGATATAAGTAATATTGTAATCACAAAAACAAGTAACTTTCTCATATGAAAATAATTTTAAACATTTACACATCAGTATGAGGTAAAAGTACGAATAATTTGTGTAGACAATCGAACTGAACAGAAATTTTTATCAATGTTCCGCAACCCGGAAGACTTCGAGAATTAAAATCACAGAATGAGCGTTTTGACCTATTTATAAATCAAAATAAGACAAAAAACTCGCTCTTAAATAAGCCGTCACCGCATTCTTACAATTTCATTAAAACCAGTCACAAAGTATAAAGGCACTGAAAGGTCGTTGCTACCAAATTCCCCTTTAACGGTAAATAATTCTGGCAATTTGAATCCAGGAAAAACTTTCATTTCTTTTATTTGCGAGGCAAAATGCTCCTGGGCTTTATGATAATTACCGTATTTTTCACACTTATAGTGGCGATATCCGGCTGGCATCCTTTTTAAATCATATTCATATATCTCTCTGATACGTACGATATTCATTTTGGAGCGATTTGACACCAGAATGCTATCCAGAACTGTTGCTGAAGCTAAAGCTACCTGAAGCCAGTCTTCGCTATTTCTAACTTCTTCATTAATTCTGCCTAACATTTTATAATGTGACTGATGTGTGATTAATTCTAATTTAGTCGCATATCGTTCTGTTTGATAATGAAATAGCAGTGAGCGATAAACAGCAAAAAAATACATAATTAAGATCTCCTTCTTTTCATAACCTGATGGCCCAAAGTGATCGTACAACCTTAACGCATGCTGGTAAATGATCTCTGGAAATAAAAATATTCCCCAATGGCAGTTGTGGTAATTATGAAAAGGCAGATACATGCCAAATGCATCAGTACCCAGATTTGCAACCATTTCTTCAGCAACTGGGTCAGCCCATCTTTCTCCGCCAATTAGTTTTAGCTCATTGTAGAGTTCAAAAAAATCGTAATTTTTCACATCAAGTAGAAATTTAGAATCAAGAGGTCGAATGTTCAAGGACTTATAGCTATATAATGGCAGTAACGTTTCTTTTTCGCCTACCAAAATTTTAAGAAAGTTTTCAGGCAAAAGCTTATCTATCGTGTTGCACTTGTCCTCCAATGCATATGGATTGAACTTTTTCAGGAAATTAAATTCATCTGAGAATGTCTCTTCAGTTGCGTAAAGACTGCGATTTTTTGTCAGGTTGTTCTTCATGAAAATGATTTTAAAATTGGTTTACGAATGGCGGCATATTGCCAGCAGAACACGCTTATTGCAAATTGCCATAATTGGTTTTATATTTACGCCCATAACATCGCCAGAGATCGCATCCCCGGCCCGACGCTCCGCAAGTGGCGTTTCTCACTTTTGTCCTTTTCATCGTGCATTCCATTAGTATTTCATAAATGATTTTTCACAGGTAAAACCATTCACTTCTTAAACCCAACAAACACCTGCCTTGCATACCCCTCATACTCAGCAATTGACTCCTTGCTCAGATGAAATGACCGCACCTTGCCCAGCGAATAGTGGGTATCGGCACCAATTCGAAAGCCTGCATTCAGCCGTTTGTAGTGCATGCACTGAATCCTATCGGGAGAAACAATCACAAACCAGGCGTTTTTGTAAGGATAGTCCTTGTATTTATCTTCAAAACCAAAGCAGCCGTTTGATCTGTATTTCACTTCCATATAAAACAAATCACCGGTAAGTGAGCTTTGCACCACAAAATCGGGCATAAAGCGCAGCGCCTTGCTGGTGGTGTGAAAGTTGTTGCGCAGCTCCTTGCTCAAAAAAGGATGTGTTCTCTCCAGGCCATAATTAAAAACATTGTAGCCATTGTTTGCAAACAAATCCTGCACCAGGTGTTCTGCCAAACGGCCTTTCAGGGAGTTGAGGGGAAATTCGGAGGACATAAGTTATTATTTTATCAACTTTACTGTGCTTTAATTGGTTGCAAAATGACTTTATTCTTTTGAGTTTCTGCTATCTGCAAAGAAAAACAGCCTGCTTTTTAAAAAATCAAGCCTTTCATTTTTTGAAATCAGAGCATCAAGCGACTGCTTTACCCGATATAGTATATCATTCGCGTTCTCAAAATTACTTGGGCTTACGTAGGTTAAGACTCTTACAGTGCTGGTCTTTTTTCCGCTTTGCGTTTCTTCAGTGTCAAAGAAAGATGAGAAGGAATTCCCTGAATTAATGTAATTGTAGTTCATGATAAGGTAACGATCATGCTCCCTGTAATTCTTATCAAAATAAATTAATCCAAACTTAACTTTATGCCCAAGTATTTCTCTGCAGGTTTTCCGAACTTCCTCAATATTACTATCAACTGAAGGATAATTGGTAAAAATGAAGAAAGTTTCTATACAGTGTTTATCCCTGAATGCCCGGATAAGACTGTAGAGATTCTTTTCCAGATTCACAGCATTAGCATTTTCAATTATAAAAGGATCAACAAGTACGATATCGCTAATAAATATTTCGGGTACAATGTCAGACCACATAGAAAAACTACTCCTTGCTTTCGGGTCGTTTACTCTGAAAGTTGATTCTTTAATCAGAGCCTTAAATTTTTCCTCCTAATCCGACAATGAAGCAGTAAAAAAGTTAGTCTTCGTAATATCAGCAAAATGAGAGCCTGCTGCAAAAAACAACTGAAAAGGATTTAAAGAGTTCACAACAGCATGTGAACAACTTACCACAGATTCGCTATTTATTGAGGAGTCTCCCCTCCCTGCCAAAAATTGTGAGAGCATTCTATATTCATCCTCTGTGGGTTTACCATAAACAACCAGGTCGGAATTCTTATTGAGCAGATCAATAAATTCCCGGGGCCTGGTAATAGTGTCTTCCTCAAACTTCCTCTTTGCGTCCGACAGCACTTCTATGTCAACGTGGGTGGTTAGCATCAGTTCAGGTTTTGAGCATTTAATATTGCAGCAGTAAGATTTGCTGTTTCATCATAAAAGCCGGCACCAAAGCTTTCTCTGAGAATACCGTCTTTGCGTACATTTATTTTGTAGTACTTATCGCTGTTATATCCCTGATTGAAATAAAGTAGATTAACTTGATCTGGTTCAATCTTATTTTTTGCAACCAAATACTGCAATCTTTGAATCAGGTAGGTACTGTGCGTCTCAATAATCAACTGAATACCAAATTCTTTAATACAATAAAGAAATAAATCCGCTAATTTTGACTGCCAGTTCGGATGAAGAAATGCTTCGGGTTCTTCAATAAGTACCGTTTTTTTCACAACCTGTTCCTGAACCCTTCCCTGGATTTCAGGCAGATCAATATTTTGCGACCTTTCTTTTTTCAGATTTATTGCTATTGAGTTAATTTTTAATACCAATAATATTATAGTTGCTGCTCCTTTACCCAAATCTGCAATATTAATCCTTGTATTCGATTTCAAATTATTATAATCAATGGCAAAGGGAGGTGGTATCTCAATACCGTCTATAACTATCTTATTTTGTTCGCTAGCGGCCTCACCAACTCCAGTTATCAGATTCAATTCAAAAGAAGTATTAAGGTGATTAGTAATTTCAGTTACCCCGTCTATTCCAAAGATTTTAAGTGCCTCATAAATGAATGCAGCACTTTCCTGCTGGGCTCTGTAGATAACTTGAAGGTATTCTGATCTCACGTTTGCAGGAATTAATCTTGAATGTAGAATTTCAGGCGTGATATGGATGATGTTGTAATTCCGAAGCAAATTGAGGCTTTGTGAAACTGATGTCAGCAAAGGACGAAAAAACTTCAGGATAAAATCATAATATGCCGTTTCTTCAAGGAGCCTGTGGTAAGAACTGGCGACATTCTCATCCTGATCAATAAAAATGGATTTCCTGGTTTGATAATCTCCAATATTAAGATAAAGGTCGTATACAAGCTCCCTTTCAAAGTCAATAAGATTGAATTTTGAAAGATCATAATCTGCATGAAAATACTCATTCTCTCCAAAACATTCGCCACACCAGAACCCGTCACTGCTGGAAATGCTATTCAACTGGTTCAAAAGTGCAGCATACTTCCCGACAGAACCGGTAATCTGAGGGAGATATTTTTCCAATAATTGAAGATTTAACCTGAAATTAACCAGCCCGGGATCTGAATCTTCAGATGGTGAATTAATAAAATTCACTTCTTCTGCATCAGATATTGCTTCATTTGAGATCATCTGAAAAAAAAGCTCACCAGAAGAATCATAAATACTAAGTTCAGAAAAGATTGCGTATTCATGGAATTTGTCATCATCATTATCATAACCTTCTCCAAAAGTATACAATAGCTCAAAATTCTCTTCAATACCCTTTATCTGCAGCGGCAATCCGATTCGGAATGTCCTTTTTCCACCATCCCTGTTGAGGTTATCTTTGAACCTGCCAAGATTTAATTCCTCCGAAACCAGATTTAGCGAGGGAAAATCAGATGTCCTGATACCTTCAGAGAATAACTTGATTGCTTTAATCACAGTGCTTTTCCCGGAATTGTTGGCGCCAGTAAAAATATTAAGATCATTGAAGGAGAAATTGACTTTATTCGAAAAAATTCTAAAATTTTCAAGGGATATATCGCGTAATCTGTTCATTTCAGGTGCATTTGAGTTTAATCATACTTCTAACAAAGATACAATTTTTGTTTTTATTTTAAGCAAGTGATTGCCGGTTTAACTTTATACTTGCGATAACTTTAACCTGTAAAGCAAGTGTACATTAACAAGGATCATGAATAAGTATATGCCAAAAGAATATATTGATATCGTATAAGTTTGCCTAATCTTTTGAAAGCATGCTGGAATAGTGTGCTAAACAAACTTTTTCTAAATTATTCTGTAAAATAACATTAATCAACCCAACAATTTAGAGATCAACGGAATACGAAATCTTAAGAAAAAATTTAATACACAATCATTTAAACGGTACATCAAACTAATTTTCATGAGGAGTTATCATGCCATGAAGCTGTGAAAACTTCTTAAATAACTCTTGAACTAAATCGTATGTTGCTTTACCGTGCTGGTTGCTATAAGCATAGGTTTTGCCATTAACAACAAATAGTTCATCATTAGCATTAAACCATCTAGTGCTATCATATGCTTTTGTATTTTGGATTTTTTCAGCCTCAAATTCACTTCTCGACATACATTCTTTGTCTACCCATATCCACTTTGAGGGATTTGTAACTTCCATTAACTCAGAAGGACTAATCCCCTTCAAAATACAATGCTTTATTACAAAATGCATAGTCTGGCGTTTATTCATATTATACTCTTTCTCACCACCTACTTCAACATCAAATCGGGTATAATCCCTTGTGCCTTCTTTACGGGCTTGCCTTTGTTCTGCAACTTTTTCTCGCAATTTTACCTGATAATCCTTTGTTTCAGGCAAAGGAATTATTTGCTGAATATCAAAAAACAAGTCGCTACCATTCTTTTGCGGTTTTATTCTTATACATTTAATATCAATATCCCTTTCAATCAACCAAAGTACAGTAGTGGTTATCTCTCTCGAAAAATCAGCTGAAACAAGAATTATCCGTACGTCGTTGGCAAACTTTTCTTCATTAGGTTCATCCCAACTCAGAAAATTTAAGATCTCTTGTTCCGGATCTGAAATACTCAGATTATGTATGTTAATGTATTGCTGAAATGCCTTCACTGCTTTATCAAATCTTAAATTGGATATCATGGCTGCATATCGTATTGACTGGAGCTCCATATGGCCACCATCCTCTGTTGTTTTGAGTTCAATAACCACCAAATTTGCACCTTTATCAATACAAAGTATATCTATTCTACGTCTACTATCCTCCCAATCACCAAATTCACTGCTGATTACTAATAAATCTCTTTCAATTATTTCAATTGAGTTTATAATAAATTTCTGTAAATCCCTGACCTCATCTATTTTTTCATTCGTAAAGGTTGTTTCTTTTAATTGCACAATTTTCTTATCAACAAGCTTAAAAATTGACATAAGTTCTTTTTTAAAAGGTTTTAGTAATTGATTAGATTAAGCAAAACTAAAAAAAATGCTTCAATTTTTAATCAGTACACAAATAAAAGTACATTTACTGTGTGTTCACTTGACAAATAAATAAGCATTGGCAGAATGAGTTACCCTTGACATTTGGAAATCAATATTCGGAATGAAGAGATAACTTAAAATCAGATTATTCTAACATCATAGATGTTTTGTATAACATTTTCGGACATTAATTATTAAAATGATTTTTTTTAAAAACATTTTTGGGCAAGATATTTCAAAACTTGCCGAATATGCCAAATCAAACGATCCCGAGAACCTATATCAAGTGCCCTCTGGCCGCTTAACATGCTTGTAAAAAAGACTGGTGTATCATTCAAAATATCATCACTGATTATTCTATCTGTTCCTATCACTTCATCAAAATAAAAATTATAGCCCATCCAAACTGCATTACCATCTTTTTGATTCTTCCCTAATAATTCTCTGGAAACTGAGTTAGTAACTACAATAATTTTCGGCTTGGCCATTAATAAAATTTGTTTTGATATCATTACTTGAGCAAATATAAATTGTCTACCAACATTTGAATTGAATAACTTCATTATTTCTTTCTGGCTCGTACATCTTATTACTAATAGATCCAGATGAGACCAAGGCATTGCCAATTCTTGTGATATCTTTTCAAAAGCATTCCAATATTTTTGATATTCATTTCCTACTTGCCTTAAGTTATAGAAATTGTCTTTGATTTCATCTGTATTGGAAGGATTGAGACCAATAAATAGTAATGAATCGGTCAAAATCTCATCAATACAATGGAAGCTCTCTTCTATCAAAGCCTTCAATGAGGAATCAGTATTTTGAAAAAGTTTTTCAAATTCAGTCCTAAAAGCCTGTTTTACACTAATTTTTGGGCTCATCTGTGATAATTGAAAATTTCTGACTCTTAAAAAGGCGCTGCAACTAGTTTTTAAAGGATTAGATAAACAGCTTATAACAAACAAATTAAATGATAAAATTAATTGTTGTCAAGTAAAAAGTATTAGATTACTTTCCCCCACCCATCCATCGGCTGAGGGTGCTACCGCTGAGCTCTCCCCCCAAGGGCGGACAGGTTCCGGATTGAACTATATTTCGACAGGCTCAATATTGCACATCCTTTTTAAAGCTATCCACTTACCACCAGTTTTCGTTAAGTTTTAAAGAAAAGTTGAGCTATTTGGATAAAGATGTTTCTGAATTTGTGAGTAATAATGTTATGCTGCTCTCCTCGGACAGTGCAACAAATGAGTGATTTCGACTTATTTTAGTGTCCACCTGTAAAAGTTTTCCCACACCGAGCAAAACCTTGGATTTTTACGAAATTATCAAATTACTGGGGTTCGGGCATGGATATTTTAAATAAAATCTGAGGACAGGATTGGATATTTAATAAAATATTATATTTGTTGCCATAATCGGATATAGTTGAGCAAGGTTGGATATTTGGTGAGATGGTTTTGAGCGGAATGGTTGGGATAATTCCTCATTTGATAAGAGCAGAGAAGAGACAACTACAAAGTGAATTAAACAGGCTTTGGAATGAAGAACGGAACTAACAGTCTAAATAGCAAGACACTAATTGATGAATCGAATGTGTTTAATATTTTTTTATCATGAGCATAAAAATTGCATATTTTGACAACCCCAAATTTTACCATTCCTTATTTCGGAACCAATGTCCAACAGGCCAAAGCCATAACCTAAGCGTCATGAAGGATTTTAATTTTGTGAAAGTATAGGAGAAAATAATTACTTTTGTTCTCTTAAATTGATATATGTCAAAAAGAATAAATTACATAATCTCCGAGCTTGAGGATCAATACTTAATGAACGATGACTCATTAAGACCATGGATAATTGGTTTTAGTGGAGGGAAGGATTCTACTGCATTACTTCAATTAGTTTGGTTGGCATTAAAGAATATCCCGCATGAATTAAGGAATAGAAAAGTTTATGTTGTTTGCAATGATACGCTTGTTGAAAATCCAATTGTTACAGACTATGTCTTTGGAGTTCTGAAACAAATCCAGCAGGCAGCCATGGAACAAGGATTGCCTATTGAAGTACAGAAAACTATTCCAAGATTAGAAGATACATTTTGGGTAAATATTATTGGACGCGGATATCCAGTGCCAAATAATGCTTTTCGTTGGTGTACCGACAAAATGAAAATAAAGCCAACTTCAAGATTTATAATTGACCAGGTGGCTGAAAACGGAGAAGCAATTATACTGATCGGAACAAGGAGCAGTGAGAGTGCAACAAGAGCAAAATCAATCAAAAAGCATGAAATAAGAGGCAAACGATTGACTAAACACCCGCATCATCACAACACTTATGTGTATTCACCTATAAAGGACTTGTCGCTGGAGGAAGTTTGGTATATCATTAATTCCATGACTTCACCATGGGGGGCTGATAACTCAAAATTATTTCAGATCTATGCAGATGCTAGTGCAGACGATTATGAATGTCCAACAATGGTAACGGACAAAACTCATTCATCATGCGGGCAAAGCCGTTTTGGATGCTGGACATGTACGGTTGTAAAAGAAGACAAGTCAATGATGGCAATGGTTAGCAAAGGCTATCCCTGGCTTAAACCATTACTCGATTTAAGAGCAAGCATGGTTGAAGAAAGAAATATATCAGAAAACCGCCTGCCAACACGGAGAAATGGACAAAATGCTGTAACTGAGGAAGGTCAAAACCAGGGAAACTATACACAAAAGTATAGAGCAAAATTACTTGATCAGGTTTTAATTGCTCAAAAGGAAATTCAAATCCAAAAACCTCATTTGGAATTGATCACCAATCAAGAGTTGGTTGCTATTCAAGTAATCTGGCATAGAGACTTGTGCTTTGATTTTCAAGTTTCAAACATTTACAATAAGGTTTACAATAAAGAAATGGATATGAAGAAAAACGACGAAAAAATCCAAAAAGAAATCGCCTTACTCAAAGGTGTATGCGAAGACCAAACTTCCGACTTCGATTTAATACAGGAACTCTTAATAATGCAAAAAAATAAAGCATTGTTAAATCGCAAGAGAGGTTTAAAGGATGATATGGAAAGAGTTATTGAAAAGTACATAAATAAAGAATCTTAAAATGTATATTAAAGAAATTGAACTGAATAATTTCAGGATCTACAAAGGGAACAATAAAATATCTTTATTGCCTGATGGCGAGAAGAATATAATTGTAATCAGCGGCAAAAATGGATTTGGCAAAACCACTTTCTTAATGTCTCTTGTTTGGTGTCTTTACGGCAAACAGATGGAGAAAGTTGATGAACTATATGAAAAAGAAATACGAGATAAAGGCAATTATACAAAGTATATCTCAAACAGTTTAAATAGAAAAGCTTACGAAGATGGCGAAACTGAATTTTATGTTTCGGTCACTTTTTCTGGTGTAAAAATTCCAGATGTTACTTGCAATGAAGTTACAATCAAGCGAAGCTATAACATTGTTTCAAATACATCTGACAGAGTAGAGGTTTTAATTGATGGTTATCAAAATCAATTAATTGAAGATTTGACAAAAGAGAATCAAAAAGGGGAAGAAATATTTATACGGGATTTCATTTTACCAATTGAAATTGCAAAGTTTTTCTTTTTTGATGCAGAAAAAATTGTATCACTTGCAGAAATTAATTCCAATAATCAACGTCGTCAATTAAGCAAAGCTTATTCAGAGGTTTTAGGCATTCAAAAGTATGAAGATTTAAAAGCTAATCTCGAAGAGAAACAGGACGAATATAGACGTCGTTCTGCCAGACCCGAAGAAAAAGAGGAACTAAATCAACTTCATGCTGACATTGAAAACACAAAAATTGAAATTGAAAAGCTTGTTGAGAACATTGATGATTTAAAACACGAAAGAAATCAAAAAGAAAAAGAGGCAGAGGACATTCAACGCAGACTTATAAAAGAGGGCGACAAAATGACCCTCGATGAACTTAATTTACTAAAAGTCGAACAAGCAAAACTAGAATATAAAAAAACAGAAGTACAAGAAAGTTTAAAAGACTACTTCGACATTATACCATTTGCATTGGCAGGTGAAACTCTAATGAACATTTCCGAACAAGTTACAAATGAAAGAAATCTTACTGAACAAAAGTACAAACAAGAAGACGTTAACTCAAAAATAAATCAGATAAAACAAGAAATTGAAAGACAACGAGTAGAGGAGCGCCTTGTTTTTGATACTAATGTTCGTGATTTTTATGAAATTCAAATTGCAAGACTAGTAAAAAAGCATTTCTTTTCAGATATTCCTGATGTGCCTGATAATTTTGAAGCATTTCATGATTTTTCAAATTCAGAAACTAATGAGTTTAATCAACTTGTAAATACTATCAAACACAGTTTTAAAGAAACCTTTTCAAGATTGAATACTGAGTATTCTTATTTAAAGAATCAGTTGGATACAATTAGCAGAAAAATCAGAGATGCTGAAAAAAGTGCCGAAGACGAATATATTGCAGAGCTAAGACGGAAAAAAGAAATTTTAGATAAAAGAATCCTGTCAATAGGTAACGAGATTGAAACAATCAGTCAAAAGATTGGAGAACTCAATAACCAATCTAAGATTTTCAAGCAAAAACAAGAAATTTTAAGAAAGAAAATTGATGAATCAACGGAATATTCAGAAAAGGAAAGAAAAACAAAGCAAATAATAAATAAACTTCAAACGTTTATTGCTCAATTCAAAGAACTGAAGAAACAATCTTTAGAGGAAAAAATGCTAAAGGGCTTAAACACCTTGATGCACAAAAAAGACTTTATCTCGAAAGTCGAGGTTGATATAAGCCATACAGGCGAAGATATTGATATTTCGTTATATAATCAAAGTAACAAATTGATAGATAAAAGTTCATTGTCAATGGGAGAAAGACAGATGTATGCTTCAGCATTGTTGAATGCATTGGTAGATGAGTCAGATATAGAATTTCCGGTTTTCATTGACAGTCCAATGCAAAAGTTCGACGAACAACATGCTGAAAATATCATTAAGTATTTTTACCCGAATGTGTCTAAGCAAGTTGTAATATTCCCATTGATTAACAAGGAATTAACCGAGATGGAATATAAACAACTACAAACCAAAGTTTGTAAAACATTCTTAATTGATAACATTTCAAACGAAAAGTCAAAATTTGAAGAGTGCCAGGTAAATGAGTTTTTTGAAACATATAAAAAAATGTACAATGCAGATTAATATAAGAACTTCAGAGAAGAATCAGGAAGTTGTACGAAAACTAACTAATAAACTTCCACAAGGTACTAAGGAGAATGTAATTGCCCGTATTGCATTGGGATATTCCATACAAACTGGAAAACGTTTTACTGCAAACGATTGGAATGTTTATGATTCTAAAGGTAAAGAATATAAAGATCACATTCTTTTTGATGCAAAATATAGGGACTTCTATGTAGCTCTGATTTGTCAGCATTATGGTATTTATAAAACCAATGATAATATTCCAAAATATATTAAATTGCATATTGACCATGGGTTAGAATTAATGGATGGGATTTTTCAGGATAATTACAATTATTCTTTTTTTGATTTTCTTGCAGAGCATATAGAAAAAGGTGCCTTATCACTCACTGACTTAAATGTTTCACTTGATGCGGTAAAAAACAATCAGCAACACATTGATAAATCATATTATTTAAATCCTATAAAAATTGAAGTTGGTAAACGTATAGAAAATCAGGAGCCGATTTATTTGAGTTTAAATAATACAGGGATATATAACAATTGTCATATTGCAGTCGCTGGTAATTCTGGTACTGGAAAGACCCAATTTGCACTAGAATTTTTGACTCAAATTTATGAGCAGTCAAATGGCCATGTTAATTATATTTATTTAGACTTTAAGGGCCTAAAACAAGATGATGTAAAAGAATTGGAACATTTTTTCAATGACACGAAGACAGATTTCATAGATTTGCCTCAAACTCAATTTCCAGTCAATCCTCTTACATTTATTGATAATGTTAATGATGTAAATAAAAATATGGGGATTGATAAATTTGTAGATATTGTCTGCAAATATTCGAATCTTGGTATTAAACAAAAAGGAAAACTACGTGAGGCGACACTAGAAGCATTTATTGAACAAAGAGGCGGCACATATCCATCAATATGGCAGATCAATGAACACTTGCAAACTATTGTCGGAGATAAAAAAGATACTTTGACGGAAATTATGGACGAATTAAGCCGTTATAAGATTTTTATAGACGATCCTAAAAATCAATCCAATTTCTTAGCAAAGAATCTGTATCTGTCTTTATCTGGCGATTTGTCGAATTCTGTTCGTTTTACTTCTTTGTTCTTAATAATAAATTACATTTACAATACTTTTATGAATATGGACAACAGCCCAGTTGAAAATAACATAAAAGCAATGCGGTATGTAATTTTGATTGATGAAGCACATGTTATTTTCAAGGAGAAAAAGTATCAAAGTATTCTTGAAAAAATGTTACGTGAAATCCGTTCAAAAGGTGTTTCAGTTGTTTTACTGTCACAAGGCATTGAAGAGTACAATCAACCTGATTTTGATTTTTCTACTATGTGCGAAATAGCGTTTTTGCTTGATATTAAGGATAAGAATATTAAGGTAATGGAAAAATTCTTAGGTTTGTCAGGCAACAACAGCAAAAACATTGCTCGAAGCATGGAAAAAATTGAAAAAGGACAAGCAATCTCTAACATCAAAGAATTTGATGTTGCAAAATTATTTAAGGTTAATCAACACTGGGAAAGAAAAAAGTAACTTAAAAATGAAATCACATGAAAGAGTTGAAAAACAGTTTTCCTTTTAGGGAAACATTGGAAATTTTATTTCCGGGTTTATATTTTATGGGTATAATTTTACCCTTAATGCCATTTATTGGAGTAGACAATTTGCCAACTGAGTCAGTTACAAATATTACTATCTACCTTATTTTGTCAGTATTGATAGGTATATTCATTTATACACTCGACATCCCAAAAAGATTATGGTTTTTTAAATCAATTTCACCTACAAATCTGATTGAAAAGGAATTAAAAGACACAACTGATAAAAATGTAAGAAGTAAGGTTGCAAACAGCTATTTTTCTTTTTATGATAAAAATGTTACCAAAGAACAGAAAGGTAAAACAGACATATACACTACTATTTATCATTTTAGTGTTAATATTTTTATTCTTTCCCTTATTTTATTGACCTTATATATTATTTTTATGCCTGATTTTTATTCAAACTATATATTTTATACACTAATATTTATAATTATTATTTCATATTCTTTTTTGCTTCTGAAATAGAGGATGCCAGTTCTTCCGCCTCT
>CAZRNU010000047.1:0-21663 GCA_964601515.1 uncultured Bacteroidales bacterium
GTATGCATTAAACCAAAACGATTCATTGGTGATGTATTCGTCTTTGTCAGTAATTAAAACGACTATCTGAGGGAAAACTGAAAGGGAAACCGGGCTGGAGGAATTATTAATACCAAAAGACATTATAGGATGAATAGCAGCCAAAACAAATATCGGGATATAAAATAAAAATCTCATCAGCTTAATGATTATATAAAGGAATAAATTTACCACAAATAACAAACATTACAAAACTAATTATGTTATATTAACAAACAAAAAAAAACAAAAATATTGACAGTAATAATTCTAATTATCATAATCTGTCTTAACTTTATACTTTAAACGGAAGCATGGCAGAAATAATACAAAGCTTACAAAACGACAGGATTAAAAACCTTGTAAAACTTCAAAAAAAGCCTGTTGAAAGAAAAGAGCAAGGTTTATTTGTAATAGAAGGGCGCAGAGAGATATCATTAGCAATTCAAAACAAAGTAAAGCCTCATAGTTTTTTTATTTGTGATGACATTTACAGTCCGGATGTTCATTATCCGATAAATCTGGATAACTATACCAATATACCTATAGTAAAGGTAAGTCGCGAAGTTTATGACAAGATTGCATATAGAGGTGATACTCAAGGCATTGTAATGGCCGCACACAATTTACAAAACAATATTAAAGATATAAGCTTTTCGAAAAATGGTCTTTATCTTGTATTGGAAAGCATTGAAAAGCCGGGCAATTTAGGCGCAGTTTTTCGCACAGCGGATGCTGCAGGAGTGAATGGGATAATAATTTGCGGAAACAGTTTTGACATTTATAATCCCAATGCAATAAGAGCTAGTTTGGGTTGTTTATTTAGCGTTCCTTTTGCACTAACAGATAATGAAACAGCATTGAAAGCATTAAAAAACAAGGATTATAATATTCTTGCGGCACACCCCGAGGGAGATAAGATCTTATATGAAATTGATTTGAAAAAACCGTCTGCCATTATTATGGGCACTGAAAGTGACGGTTTAAGCTCTTTTTGGAAAAAAAATGCAGATCAACTGATTACTATTCCTATGATGGGACAGATTGACTCATTAAACATTTCAGTATCTGCAGCAGTTATAGCATATGAAGGAAGAAGACAAAGGCTGATTTAGGATTGAATATTGTTAAATGTCATTTCATTTAAAGAAAACACAAAAATGAGATTAAAACCATATTTTTATTTGCTTCTGATTATACTAAGCATATCTAGTTGCTTTGGAGAAAAACCTGCAATACAATTAAATGTTGGAGTATATGATAATTACCCTAAGATTTTTATTGATGACAATGGCAATCCGGGGGGCATTTTCATTGATGTATTAAAAGTTATTGCAAAAGAGGAAGGATATAAAATAAATTATGTTGAAGGTGATTGGCATCAGCTTTATAAAATGTTATTAGACGGCGAGATAGACATTCTTCCTGATATGGCATTTTCTAATGAAAGAGACTCTCTGTTCTCTCTAACAAGGTTGCCATTGCTAACATCCTGGTTAGAAATATTTACAACTAAATCCAATTTCATTCACTCATTAAAAGACCTTGACAAAAAGAAAGTTGGGGTATTGAGAGGAGGCATTCAAGAAGCATATTCGCAGCAAAAGATTATGCGAGATTTTGATATTCATTTCGAATTGCATCTTTACGACAGCTATACAGAATCAGTTATTGGATTAAAAAACAATGAAGTTGATTATTTAATTGCCGGAAGGTTTTTTTATTATTCCGATTTGATTGAAGAAGATATTATTCCCACCGGTTTAATTCTTAGACCTGCGGAGTTATACTATGCCTTTACAAAAAACAAACACAGTGAGATTATTGCAGCCTTCGACAGAAATATTTCAACAATAAAGAACGACCCAAAATCTGCATATTACAAGTCGCTTCATAAATATCTCGAAAGAGAAGCGATAAAAGGAATTCCAGAATATATCAAGTACGTGATATATATACTGTTAATTGTTCTTGTTGCCTTTATGATGTTTATACTATTGCTAAATTATCGAGTGAGAGTAAAGACAGAAGAGATAAAGATTAAAAACGAAGAGTTGATAAAATCCAAAGAAAAGGCTGAAGATAGTGATTATCTTAAAACGGTTTTCTTACAAAATATGTCGCATGAGATTCGAACACCTTTAAATGTCATACTTGGTTACCTTGATTTATTGAGAGATAAAAGCATTGATGAAGAAAAAAAGACACAGTATATTGAAATTATAAATCAAGGTGGTAAAAGACTTTCAGACACTATAAATAATATAATCGAAATTTCGAAAATAGAATCAAATCAGCTTGATTTACATATAACAGATATAGATATCGAAGAAATGATGATATATCACTTAACCTTTTTCATGAATCAGGCTGAGAAAAAAGGTATTTCAATAAAATTGGCTGATTATGTAAAAGGAGAAGGAGCCAAAATCAGAACAGACAAAAGCTTTATTGAAGGCATATTAACAAACTTAATAGACAATGCGATCAAATTTACTAAAGCAGGATTTGTAGAATTTGGTAATTACATTAAAGGTGATGACATTATTTTTTATGTAAAAGATACGGGAATTGGAATTCCTTCATATAAACATCATTCTGTATTTGAAAGTTTTATTCAGGCCGACAATGAAATGATAAGCCAATACGAAGGTTCAGGTTTAGGCTTATCAATTACCAAGGCGTACATTGAAGCATTGAATGGGAAAATTTGGCTTGAATCTGAAACTTTAAAAGGCAGCATATTTTATTTTTCGATTCCTTATATTAAATCAGAAATATTACCGCAAACAAAATCAATTATTGAAGAAATATCTCCAAATGCTAACATTCAAGAGTCTATTACAATTCTTGTTGCAGAAGATGATGAGCTAAGCTATGAATACATAAGTAGAATTATTGGAGGTAATGACATCAAGCTTTTGCATGCATTAACCGGAGAAGAGGCTGTTGAACTTGTCAAGAAAAACAGCGATATTAAACTAGTGTTAATGGATATAAAAATGCCCGGCATTGATGGAATAGAAGCAACAAAACAAATTAGAGAATTCAATAAAGAGCTGCCAATAATTGCGCAAACAGCATATGCTTTTTCCGGAGATAAAGCCAAAGTAATTGAAGCGGGTTGCAACGATTATATAGCAAAACCAATAAATAGGAAAGATTTAAAAAACATCATCCAAAAGCATCTTAAAAACTATTAATCTGAGTATTGCAATCATAATTAAACAACTTTTATTTGTACTTTCGCGCCAGATTTTTTCCATTAAATATTTCTCAGGGATGATTATTAGATTTATTACAATCAGTTTAGTAATTTCATTTAGCATCAATATATCATTTAGCAATAATGATTCATTGTTTTATCCAATTGTAGAAGGTACAATCCGTCCAAAATATGAATATAGGACAAACACAGATGAGCATCGATTTCAAATTAGAAATGCCAGATTTGGTGTTAGAGGGAAGTTAAGCAAAATAACTTCATACAGGGCCGAAATAGATCTTTCTGATGAGGGGATAACACGAATGAAAAGTGTTTATATAAGATTGCAGCCAAAAGACTGGTACAGATTAACATTCGGTCAACACAAAATACCATTCAGTACTGACGACCTTAGATCGCCACATCAAAGATATTTTGCAAACAGGTCATTTATAGGCAAGCAATTAACATCTGGATTGAGAGACATTGGAGTAACATTGGCATTTTACAACAAAGAATTTATTCCATTTAACTTTCATATTGGAGTTTATAATGGGTCGGGTATTTATGACCAGAAACCATGGAGAAAAACTAGTTCATTAGCATACGCATCAAGGCTTGAAATAAATCCAACTTCTAATTGGAGTTTTTCACTTGCATTAAGCAGCAAAAAACCTTTAGATATGAGGCTCAATATGTATAATGGAGGATTTTTCTATGACAAAAACGGATTCCATTTTGACACTGAGTTCTATTATAAAACATACGAGAATAACGCTTATGAGCCAACAACAGGTTTCTTCACTTTCGCTGCATATGACATAATAATGAAGAACCCCGGCAACATTAAGAAAATTACTCCCCTAATCAGATATGATATGATGTCAGATAATGTTGGTTATGATGACAATGTTAATTTAAGAGAAGACATTGCCCGCTCGAGAATTACCGGTGGCATAACAATAAGCCTAAACAAACCATTCCTAAATGACATTCGCCTAAACTATGAGCAATACTTCTATGCTTCAGGCATCGAAAATATTGAAAACAAACTTGTCGTTGAATTTGTAGTCAGATTCTAATAAGAATTGAATTTCACTGACTTTCTGAATTAAATTTTCTTCTTCTTTTTGTTCTTTTTTCCTTTTGGAGAGTATTCGTAAATGTTTTGCTCTTTGAGAAGAGACTTCCAATCGTGTTTGCTTTCTTCAGAAAAATCGACTGTGGCTTCGTATTCGTCTTGATTTATAGCCATTACAGAAATCGGTTTGCCCAGAAATTCTTCAATTTCTAACAAAATGCCCTTTTCATCTTTACTGCAGAATGAAATTGCAATACCTCTCTTTACTCCTCTTCCGGTTCTTCCGACACGATGAACATAGTTTTCAACCACATCAGGCAAATCATAATTGATTACAAAATCTACACTGGGAATATCGATGCCTCTTGCACTAACATCAGTAGCTATAAGAATTCTATTACTACCGTCTTTAAAATCCTTCATGGCCTTAGTGCGTTCATCTTGGTCTTTGCTACCATGAATAGTTTGACTTGCCAAATCAACACGCTGGAGAGCAGCAGCTACTCTTTCTGCTCTGACTTTAGTTCTCACAAACACTAATATTTTGCTTTCAGGATTATCTTTGATGAAATGTTCCAGAAAAAAACGTTTATCATCCATTTCGATGAATGCAACCGCATGATCAATATTTTTAGAGACAGGGTCTTTGGGAGAAATATGAATACGAACAGCATGATTCACTAATCCATATGCTAAATCTTTAATATGTTCATTAATTGTAGCTGAGAAAAATAAAGTTTGCCTTCTTTTCGGAATTCTTTTAATAAGTTGCTGCATATCAGAGATAAATCCTAGCTCCAGCATATGGTCAGCTTCATCGAGAATAAGAATTTCAACTCCTTTGAAAGATAAGAAACCTTGACTTGCCAAATCAAACATTCGTCCCGGAGTTGCCACCAACACATCTACACCTTTTTTCAATCTTTCAATTTGCGGAGCTTGTTCAACTCCTCCAAACAACCCCAAAACATGTAGGTTCATCCCTTTTGTAAGCTCAACAAAAACGTTAGCTACTTGAATTGCAAGTTCGTGAGTTGGCACCATAATTAAGCACCTTGTATTGTATTCTTCATTTCTGTATGGTTTGGAGCTTAATAATTGAATCACAGGAATTGCAAACGCAGCAGTTTTTCCTGTTCCGGTTTGAGCAATTGCTAATACATCCTCGCCTTTCAAAATAGGCGGAATAGCTTTAAACTGAATATCAGTGGGCTTTCTAAAGCCAAGATTTTCAAGGTTTAGCTTTAGTTCCTGAACAAATTTATATTGATTAAATCTCATTTTAGGATGAAGAAGTATTTTTACTTTTATTTTTTCGAATTGTATAAATATACAAACCCTCAACTTTATCGCGAGCCCATTTAGTTTTGCGTAAAAACTTAAGGCTTGATTGCAAACTCAGATCTTTTGCGAAGCAATTAATCCTAATTTTTGAAGCTAATTCTTCCCATCCATAAAAATCAATCAGATATTCCATAATAAACTGAAGCGTTTTTCCATGCAATGGATCTTTACTTATGTGTTCGCTCATAAATTGATAAAAATTACCAGTCACTATTAATAATATCATTTTCGTTAATATGCACCTTTATTGAATTTGGCAACATATAACTGGCAAAGATAGTCCAAAGCTGTATAAAAGCCCTAGTAATTCTTAATAAAACAAAGAAAACTACTATTTCTCTCTTCTGCGGTGTATTTCTTTTTGAATGAGTTCCAACTCTCTGCCGGTCTGACCGGCCACGGAAGTATTTTCTTCTGCTCGTCGTATAAGGTATGGCAAAACAAGTTTTACCGGACCATAAGGAACATATTTTGACACGTTGAATCCTTCAGCTGCAAGATTGTAGCTAATATTGTCGCTCATGCCGTATAACTGAGCAAAATAAACGTTCTGATTATCTTTTGGAATATTTTTAAGTTCCATATATGAAACGGCATATTTTACGCTTTCCTCGTTGTGTGTTCCTATACAAACAGCTATTTTTTCATTATTATCAAGACAGAACTTTATTGCTTTATCAAAATCAGTGTCAGTGTCTCTTTTTGACGAATGAATAGGAGAATCATATTCCAAATTTTCTGCTCTTTCATTTTCTTTTTCCAAATATGCACCTCTAACTAATTTAAACGCTGCAAAATATCCAGCCTCAATAGCTTTTGCACTAAATTCTGTCATATAATTTAGCCTGTCTTTTCGGTATAGCTGAACTGTGTTATAAATCAAAGGTCTCGTTATATTATGCTTCATCATTTCATTTTCAACTAGTCTGTCAATTGTATTCTGTATCCAACTCTCCTCAGCATCTATCATTAAAGCAACATTATACTTTGCTGCATAATCACAAATCTTTGCAATTCTAATTTGAATCCTATGAAACTCATCAGCCTCCTCAAGAGTTAGAGACTGATTGTTATTCACTTTTTCCATAAGCTTAAATCTTGCAATGCCGGTAGGCTTAAATACAGCATGAGAAATTCTTGAATCAACTGACGCTTTTTTTATAATACTTAAAACTATTTCTGCAGTTTTATCAAAGCTTTTCTCGTTTTGCAAACCTTCTGCGCTATAATCCAATATAGATTTAATATTCGAATTCGAGAGATTATCAATACTAGACTCACACTCTGATATTGTTTCCCCGCCACAAAAGTGATTAAAAATAGTTGGCTTCACAATCCACTTAATCGGAAATCTTAATAAAATTGCCAATCGCAATAATGCCGAACCCACTTTCACTAATCGAGGCCTAGCAACCATTCGAAATAAAAACTTTGCTTTTTTAAGATACGAATTACTCTTATGAGCAAAAGCTATCTCAGTATTTTCAAATTGTACCATTCAATTTATCTTTTGTTTTGGATTAACAAATACATACAAGATTTGTTTTATTCAGAAATAACAAAATACCAAAATAGGCAATTATTATAAGCTCAAAATTATTTCATAAATTTGCTTCAATACAAAAAACATGGAAATAATTAACAATAATTACCCTCATCCGGTTTACTGTGATTTTTTAAACTCGGGCAAACTACTGGATTATTTAAGAAGCAATTTCAAGCCCGGCACAGAGCTTCACGTTTTATGCGATTCGAATACTGCTAAACATTGCTTTCCTATCCTGAAGAAACATCTTACCGAAGTTTATTTTTTGAACTATGTAGCTTTTTATGAAGGTGAAAAAAATAAGAATCTTAAAACTTGTCAGACAATATGGAGTTATTTTTCTGAATTTGGCATTAGAAAAGATTCATTGATTATTAACCTTGGTGGTGGGATTACAAGCGACATTGGAGGATTTTGCGCGTCAATTTATTTAAGAGGTGTCCCCTTTATTAATATTCCGACTTCTTTAATGGCAATGGTTGATGCATCACTTGGAGGAAAAACAGGTGTAGACTCAGACAATCTTAAGAATATCTTAGGAGTCATTAATTTCCCTGAGGCTGTATTTATAGATGCTGAATTTCTTAATACTCTCTCAAAGCGAGAGTTCAATTCCGGATATAATGAAATGATAAAACATGGATTGGTTGCCGATGCTGAATATTTTGTTCATTTAACTGAGAATGCCTTTGAAAATAGAATTTCTGAAGCAATTAAAAAATCGGTTGAGATAAAAATGAATATTATTTCAGAAGATCCATTCGACAAAGGATTAAGAAGAACCCTAAATTTCGGACACACAATCGGACATGCAATTGAAACTGCATTTTTAAGGTTTTCAGACAAGTCTGTATTACACGGTGAAGCAATACTATTAGGAATGATAGCTGAGAGTTACTTATCAGAGCTTCATGGAGTATTATCTAAAAATGATTTGGATAAAATCATAGAAAAATTAAGGCAACGAACACCAAGAATAAACTTCGACTATAACATTATTGATGAAATTTTGCAATATATGATGTATGACAAAAAACACTCGTTGTCGCAAATGAATTTTACTTTATTGGAAGCTCCAGGCAAAGCTATCATAAATCAAAACGTAAACAAAAATGATATCCGCAGTTCGTTAGAATATTTAGTCTGGCTCACTGAATCTAATACACAATAAAAATGTTGAACATTTTTCAATTACAATCACCATTAAAATTGCTTAAGGCAGAAGTTGAATTACCTTCTTCAAAAAGCATCAGCAATAGGCTATTAATAATTAATGCCTTGAGTAAAGGAGCATTAACCATTCATAGTTTAAGTAATTCAGAAGATACCCAGATTTTAAAAAAAGCAATTGACAGTCTTAAAATAAACAAAAACATTGATATTGGTGAGGCAGGGACAGCATTCAGATTTCTGACTGCATTATTAGCAAATACTCCGGGAGAATATTTACTAAGCGGAAGCGCAAGAATGCAAGAAAGACCGATTAAAGAAATAGTCAACTCACTGACAAGTATAGGAGCAGATATAACCTATGCAGGAAAACCCGGATTCGCTCCGCTGAAAATTAAAGGAAAAACTTTGATTGGAGGAGAGGTTACAATAAATGCAGGCATTAGCAGCCAGTTTGTTTCAGGGCTTATGATGATAGCTCCGCTAATGAAAAAAGGATTAAGAATAAATTTAGAAGGTGATATAATGTCAGCTTCATATATACTCATGACTTATGATTTAATGAAGGAGTTAGGAATAGACATAAAATTTGAGAAGAGCTCTATTATAATTAGGTCGGGACAATACTTTCCGGGAGAAATAACTGTAGAAACAGATTGGACTGCAGCATCATATTTCTTTTCAATCTTGGCTTTGGCAGAAGGAGGCGAAATCATGCTAAAAAACATAAAAGAAAAGAGTATTCAGGGAGATTCTGCTTTAGTTAAACTTTTCGAGCCATTAGGAATAAACGCAAAATTTACCGGAAGTGGATTGCTTATTAAAAAATCAAGTTCGACAAAAATTAAATATGCTGAGATAAATTTTTCGAATAATCCTGACCTTGCACAAACAATGGCTGTTTGCTTAGCCGGTTTAAATATCAGTGCAGTTTTTTCAGGATTACAAACATTGAAATTAAAAGAGACTGATAGAATTTCAGCCTTAAAAAATGAATTAAATAAAATTGGACATAACTTCGAACAAACAGGCCATAATAGATGGCTCTTAGATTCTATTGAGCAAACTGCAAAATTCAAAGAGAATCCACTATTTGAGACATACAATGACCATAGGATGGCAATGTCGTTGGCAGCATTATCAATGAAATTTGATAGAATACAAATAAAAAACCCGGACGTTGTTATTAAATCTTTTCCGGGCTTTTGGGATAATTTAAAAAATCTTGGTTTTGTTATATCAAAGATTTAATAATTAATTCTTTATCAACCCTAGAGGATCTACAAATGATTTAACGATTTTGCCCTGACTGTCAGCAAAATCTTTTTCATCAGGATTAGGAATAATAGTCATAACCGGCATTTCTGCTTTGTCAATAATTTCTTCTGCAGAATTTTTGGAGAAAATATCGGATAAACCACCCTCTTTCTCCGCAACAATTATAATCATGTCTGCATCAATATCCTCTGCATATTTAAGAGTTGCTTTATGAACATCTGTACCCGGTTGCACTATAACGTCGGCAGTAACATTAACACCGGCACTTTTAATATAATCCATAACCTTTTTAAGAAGGGCTTCTTTTTGGATTTTCATTACTGTACTTTTTGTATCAAGAATGCCAATAATACGAATAGAAGCACCAAAATAGTGAGCATATTTTATGGCTTGATTCACCTTAATAGTACTCTCCTTGGAGAAATCGATAGGAAGTACAATATTCTCAAAATCTTTTTTCTTTAATGGATTCTTAACAACCGCAACAGGGACTGAAGAGCTGCAAATAACTTTATAAGCAAAACTTCCAAAAAGATGCTGTAACCCTTTCTTTCCATGAATACCCATTAAAATAAGATCAGCCTTAATTTCACTTGCTGTTTCACCAATAGTTGTAAAAATACTACCTTCTCTAACTATGCCTTTAATTTCAATACCACTTTTTTTAGAAAAATCATTAGCATATTTTCCTATCTTTTTCTCAGCTTTGGCTTCATCGTCTTTATCAACTTTTTTTGTAATTACATGCAAAAGATTTATACGATATCCAAAAAGCCTTGCCATAACCAATGCATGATCAATTGCATGTGTAGCCCTATCTGTATAGTCAACAGGTACAAGTATAATTTTACTGCTAATACTGTTCATTTGTAACCAATTATAATGAATTAAATATTTTTATTTTTTTTCTCTTCAATTATTCCCAAAGGGTCAACAAAATTATGAAGAATTCCTGTATTAAAATCAGCATTAGGCATAATTGTTAATACAGGTATATCAGAATTATGAATTACATTTTGCGCAACAGAGCCAACAAAAAACTCAGTAACCACCTTCTTTTGTTGCGTTAACATAACGATAAGGTCGGCATTAATTTTATGTGAATAATTAATAATTATATTTCCCACTGCGTGATTTGAACTTGTGTTAAGAGTTTCAATATTGCAATTCAGCCCGTTCTTTGTAACTTCCTCTTTTATTTGATTCAATTGAGCTTGCTTTAAAATTCGGGACACTTTATTTTCGCCTGAAAAAACAAATAAAACATTGATAGTTGACCCAAAATAATTTCCAATTTCTATTGCAGTCTTGATTTGATTTCCAAAATCTTTTGAAAGATCGACAGGAACAAGAATATTGTTAAACTCATGAGACAATTTACCTCCCTTAATAGATATTACAGGGCAATGAGCATCTCTAACAACATTATAGGTATTACTTCCTAAATATTTTCTTTTTTTCTTATCAACAATAGAGCTTTTACCCATTACTATCATTAAAACCCCATAATCTTTTGCTATTTCTAGAATTTTCTCATATGGTTTGCCTTTTAAAATAATTGATGCTACAGGAATTCTGGTACTTGCTTCAGCTTTCTTCGCCAATTCCTCAAGTTCATCCATTTTTTCCCTCACATGAGAAACAATTTTATTAACATAATCATCCGGAAAAAGGAATTTTGAAAAACCGGGAATAGGTTCTATCACATATAACAAAATAATCTCCGCATTAAAAACATTAGCAAGATGATATGAATGTTCAAGGGCCAATAATGAGTGCTCCTCAAAATCTACAGCAACTAATATTTTATGTCTGGTTATCTTCATCGAAATGATAAATAGAGAATATTCAAATAGGAACTCTATCTTTATATAGACATAAGATAGAGTTCAAAGTTATAAAAATATTTGACACCATGTATTCTAATCTGACAAAATACTTAATTTGCCAAAAGAATTAAACCGGATATTTGTTAAAGAGAATAAAACAGTGGTGCTCCGGGCCCAATTGGCAACTCCAAAAGAATCCAAATTATTAACAATAATACCCAACTTATCATAAAAACTAATGAATATGGGAGCATCGTTGCTATGATTGTGCCAATGCCGGCTTTTTTATCGTATTTCTCAATAAATGCCACTATAATTGCAAAATACGCCATCATTGGTGCAATAACATTAGTGACACTATCCCCTATTCTATAAGCCAACTGGGTAAATTCAGGAGAATATCCCAATAGCATAAACATAGGGATAAAGACAGGAGCTAGAATTGCCCATTTGGCACTTGCGCTTCCAATTAATAAATTAACAACTGCTGCAATAAGCACAAGCGCAATCATAAGAGGAATATTTCCAAGATTTAAGGTACCGATAAGATTAGCTCCTTTAACGGCAAATATTAGCCCCAGATTGGTCCAATTGAAATATGCCACAAACTGAGCGGCAAAAAATACAAGAACAATATAAGTACCTAATGTTGACATTGATTTTCCCATTCCTTTGATAACATCATCAGCTCCTTTCAGTGTTTTTGCACCTATGCCATATACAATACCAAGAATTCCAGCTACAAGGAATATTATTGCAACAATACCGCCCATAAAAGGAGATTTTAGCAATCCACCCGTAACCGGATCTCTCAAGAAACCTGAATTTGGAACAAAGCTCCAAAATCCCCTATCAATAGGAGATAAACCCCAAACAACCAAAAGGACAATAATAAATAAAGTAATCAGAGTAAACCTCAGCCCCCTTTTTTCGGCTGCATCAAGTTTTTTAATCACCTCAGGCTTTGCATCACCATTATATTCGCCTAATCTTGGAATTACGACTTTTTCTGTGACCCATGTACCAATTATAGCAATAAAAAAGGTAGACACAAACATGAAATAATAGTTTGAAGCAGGGCTAACAGTATAGCTTGCATCAATAATTTTTGCAGCCTCTTCTGAAAGACCTGCTAATAGAGGATCTATTGTGCCAAGTAGTAAATTGGCTGAGTATCCTCCTGACACACCTGCGAATGCAGCAGCAATACCTGCAATTGGGTTTCGTCCAACTGCAAGAAATATCATCCCACCAAGAGGAACCAGAACCACGTAACCAACTTCACTTGCAGTATTTGACAATATTCCTGCAAATACAATTGCAAAAGTTAGCAGTTTTTTGGGTGCTGAAATAACCAGTAATCGTAATCCGGTTGACATTAATCCACTGGCTTCAGCGATACCTATCCCTAACAATGCTGTAAGAACAGTACCTAGAGGTGCAAATGAAGTAAAATTGTACACCATATTTGTTAGGATTTTATGTAACCCTTCCTTGCTAAGGAGATTAAATGGCTCTATTGTTTCTCCGGTACCGGGATGAATTGCAGAAACATTAAACAATGAAGCAATCCAACTTAATACGATAATACCAAGAGCGAAATATGCAAATAATGCACCCGGATGGGGAAGTTTGTTTCCAACCTTTTCAATATAACCCAAAGCTCTAGCAACCAATCCTTTATTATTTTTCTCCATATGTTAATGTTTTTTTTCTATGATAAAAAAGCTAAACTAAACAAATACTAAGGTTTTAAGCTCCAAAAATATACAATTTGCACCAACCTAAAAAAGAAACTGCACAATAAATTATTCTATCCAACAATTTCTTAACGATACAACTTTCCTTGCCATGTATTTCTTTCTTCCAACCTGTTTTCAATCATTTTTATTATTTGATCACTTCTAATTAAACCCCATCTTTTGCCGACATTAAATCGCGGAGGAACTTCGCCGGATAATCTTTCAATTGCTATGCTTGGATTCAATCTTTCAATTATATCAACCATAAAATCAACATATTCAGGAAGTTCAAAAAATATAAAATCATTATAATTTTGTAAATATTGCTCTGCAATTTTTGTATCCTTAACAATCTGTAGCTGGTGAAATTTGACTGTATTAAGTGGAAGTTTAGAAATGACAGGGATTTGATTTAAGATGTCAGCCTTCGTTTCACCCGGAAGTCCAATAATAAAATGAGCGCCTGTATGGATTCCCATTGCAGCAGTTTGCTTAATCGCATTTACAGATGTTTGAAAATCGTGTCCCCTATTTATTAAATTAAGCGTTTTATCATAACAAGATTCCACTCCATACTCAACAGATACAAAATATTTTTTCGATAATTCCTTAAGATATTCCAGTTTTTCAACATCTATACAATCAGGCCTTGTTCCCACAATAATACCTGAAATATCAGCATGATTTAATGCTTCTGAATATACAATTTTCAACTCTTCGAGACTCTTATATGTATTGCTGTAGGCCTGAAAGTAAGCAACAAACATTGCAGCTCTTTTGTACCTTTCTTTTAGAAAATGTAATCCTTTATTAATTTGCGAAGTAACAGATTCACCTTTTTCCGAATAGGATGAAACAGGATTAAAAGCCTCATTATTGCAAAAAGTACAACCACCTGTACCAACTTTCCCATCTCTGTTGGGACAAGTAAAACCGGCATTTATTGATACTTTTTGAATTCGCTGCCCGAATTTCTTCTTGCACCAACCTGAAAATGAATTATATCTGCGATTATCGCCCCAAAAATATTCCAATTTTTTTCTTGCAAAAGTAAATAAAAACAATTTCTGGATATACCCATTCTTAAATAAACATTTCAATTTATTGAACAAAAACAATTTAAACGGGTTGTTTTATTGTATATTTGTATATAAATAGGTTTACTGTTATTAAAAAAAAACTTAATTATGATTTTTGAATTTTTCTCTCCTAAAACAAAAAAGCTAAATGACTCGCAACAAAAAGAAGTAGCAGATTTCTTATTTAAGCACCTTGATGAGTTTGGCGATAATTATCAGGCAATAATGAGATGTATCATTTTCGCAATGGATGATAAAACCAAATTTGGCGGATTCATTGTAGTTGCTCGTGAAAATGGGAAAATCACAGGAGCTGTAATAGTTAACAAAACAGGAATGTCGGGTTACATTCCAGAAAACATTCTTGTATATATTGCTGTGCATAAAGAATACAGAGGTAAGGGCTTAGGAAAAGAGTTAATGCTTAAAACATTTGAACATGCCGAAGGCGACATTAAGCTTCATGTTGAACATAATAATCCGGCAAAATTTTTATACGAAAAGCTAGGATTTACCAGTAAATATCTTGAAATGAGATATTATAACAAAAATAAATAATTATGGCCGAAATAGTAATTAGCAGAAAAAAGCTATTACACAATTTCAATTTCCTCAAAAAAACATTTGAAGACAACAATTTGAATTGGGGGATTGTTACTAAACTTCTCTGTGGGATACCTTTGTATATAAAAGAAATTATTAATCTTGGAGCTGAAGAATTGATGGATTCAAGGATTTCTAATTTAAGAGTAATAAAACTTTTAAACCCGAAAATTAGGACAATATACATTAAACCTCCTCCGCGTAAGAGCATAACTAATCTGGTTAAATACGCTGATGTGAGTATGAATACAGACATAGAAACATTGACTTTAATTTCTAAAGAGGCTAAAAGGCAGAAAAAGGTCCATCAGGTAATAATTATGGTAGAAATGGGTGAACTGCGTGAAGGTGTGATGCGAGATGACCTTCTTGATTTCTATTCTAAAGCATTTAAGCTACCAAATATTGAAATTATAGGCTTAGGTACAAATTTAAATTGTCTTTATGGGGTAATGCCGTCAAGCGATAAACTCATTCAACTTGCATTGTACAAGCAACTAATCGAATTTAAGTTTAAAAGGAAATTAAAGCTTTTATCGGGTGGAACATCTGTAACTATTCCCATGATTTTCAAAAAACAACTTCCATCAGCAATTAATCATTACAGAGTAGGAGAAACTTTGTTTTTTGGAAAAAACCTTGTTACAGACAAGACAATCAAAGGAATGAGAGATGATGTAATCACTTTTTATGCAGAAATAATTGAACTAATCGAAAAGCCGATTGTTCCCGAAGGCGAAATGCAAACTAATCCATCCGGAGAATCATTTGAGATAAACCCGAAAGATTATGGGAAAACATCAAAGCGAGCATTAGTAGATGTAGGCTTACTGGATATTTCTCCGGACTTTCTAATCCCATTTGACAAAAATCTTTCAATTGTAGGTGCAAGCTCCGACATGATTGTAATTAACTTAAGTAATAATCCACAAAAGTACAAAGTAGGCGATTACATCAAGTTTAAATTAAAATACATGGGAGCACTTAGTTTATTTGGCTCTAACTATGTTGTAAAGAGGCTAATTGACTAATTATTACCTTAATCTATCAGCTGACCTTACAAGTTTTTCATCTTTTCTAATTGCCCGATTTGCGATAAGTATTAAAACAATTGATACTAATGGGAATGCGATGGCCAATCCAAAGTTAAAATCCATTCCGGTTTGGGCCTTGATAAAATCAATATAGAAGAATGTCATTGATATCATAAGTATATGAAGCAAGAGATTCATTTGGTTGAATTTAATTTGTTTTCTGCGATTTTTATATGAGAAAACAATAATAAAAGTAAGAACAACAATCATTGCTGCTAATGCAATTACTGTGTATCTATGCCATGAATCATTTATATTAAATGCAAAACTATCAGATGCCTCAATTTTCAAAATACTAAAACTTGCAAAACCTGAATTACTATTTACTTCTCCAACCGGAGTAAATAAGAAAAATAGAACAAATACTATTATAATTAACAGATAAATGGTTTGAACTCTTTGTATCATATCATTGTTATTTATTAACAAATATATTTTTCAGCACAGCAAAAATAGAAAAAGTTTTGCAGGATAATTAACAAGTTTAAATGTAATGTTACAAATTTTAATTTATATTTGATAAAATAATCAAAAAGCATATTTCAACGAATAAAAAATCACTAACTTTATAATATATAATCAAGACCAATCAGCATAATTGTTCAACGAAAACAACACAATATATGTCAGCCACAGGAAAAAACACTATATTAGTACCAACAGATTTCACTTCAATTGCAGATTGCGCAATATTGAATTCGCTGGAAATAGCCTCAAAATTCAACTTGAATGTTTGTCTATTACATGTTGTCAGCAAAAATGCATCTAACGACGAAAAACAACATATACTTGAGCAATTATCAAAACTATCAGAAAAACATAGTCAGAAATTTGATATTAGAATAACATATCAAATTAAAGAAGGTAGCATATTCAGTGCAATAACTAATACTGTAAGTGAGGTATCAGCTGAGTTAATAGTAATAGGAATTCACGGAACGCACAAAGACAAGGACATTCTTGGAAGTTTTGCATACAATGTAATATGCAGCTCTCAAGTGCCGGTAATGGTAGTGAAAAAATGCCATGAAACTCCTGAAGAAGGAACTATAGTAGTACCCGTAGATTTCACTCAGGAAATTCATCCTGCTGTTGAATTATCTATAAAGTTTGCTTCAGTTATTAAATGTGCCGTTCACGTGACAGGAGTATTGTTTTCTAAAAGTAGCCTATACGACACAATTGTTTCGAGAGAAAAGAAAGAATCAGTTTTGCAAAAAATTGCAGATAGAATTAAGAAAGAAGGAATTAATGTAAAGGCCGACATATTAATAAAACCCAAAACGATTCTTGTACCAACAGATTTCACTCCAGTTGCTGCAAAAGCGCTCGAGCATGCTATAGAATTAGCAAAAAGCGTAGAAAGAAAAATTTGTCTCCTCCATGTTATTGGAAAGAACACAAAAGAATCGACAAAAGAAAAGGTTGAGCATCAATTGAAACATATTGCAGAAGAAGCGCACAAAAGACACGGTATTGAAATTTCATATTTAATTAAAATCGGAAGTATATTTGATGTAATTACTGATACTGTAAGTGAGATATCTGCAGGAATGATGGTAATTGGTTTTCATGGAAGGCAAGGGGTTGAGCATATAACCGGTGGCTTTGCATATACAGTTATTCGCAATTCTGCTGTACCTGTTATGGTTGTGAAGAAAAACCACATGGATATCAGTGATAATCATATTGTTGTTCCCATCAACTTCCCACACGAGAGAATAGAAAAAGTAAATAAAGCTATAAAATTTGCTAAAGCTTTTGACTGTTTGGTGCATGTAATAGGTGTACTTCACATAAATGAAATTTCTTCAAAGAATGAAAAGGCCGCACTTCTTAAAAGTATTAATGACTATTTAATATCCAAAGGCGTAAGATATTTATCTGAAGTTTTAATAAAATCAAATTCACTGTTAGTTCCGATAGACTTTACGCGTGAAGCCAATTATGCTATTAATTATGCAACTGAAATAGCGAAGAAATCAGGTAAGAACATTTGCCTGTTGAATGTTTTGAAAGAGAATATAAAAGACAGCGAGAAAAAAGATATTGAAACTTCACTGGAACAAACTGCTCATTCCATACATAAAAGATCCGGAGTTATTACTTCTTTCATTGCTGAATCAGGTAGCATATATGATGTAATTACAGAAACTGCAAGTGAAATCTCAGCAGATTTGATTATAATGGGTATTCATGGGAAGAAAGGGCTTCAGCACATTATGGGGAGCAATGCATTCAAAGTAATTAAAAGTTCAAAAGTGCCGGTTCTTGTAGTTAAAAACGATTTCCCAAAAAACAGCATAAACAACATCATTATACCACTTAGCATAGAGCATGAAAGCACCCAGAAAGTATTTAAAGCCATTGATTTTGCAAGGTATTTTGGTTCAACAATACATTTAACCGGATTTTTACATTCAAAAGGTAGTGTTTACAAAATTGAGAAAGAAGCTTTAATTAAGAATGTTGCTTCTCATATAGAGAACACCGGTATAAAAATTCAGAGTGAAATATTACATGTATCAAAAACAAACGCTGAATCTAAGTTTCTTGATTATGCTAAGAATAATAAAGCCGACATTATTATTGTAGTTGCAAAAAGGTCTAGTAAGTTTTCAGAAATACTTGGACAAAACTTTGCCGAACAGATTATTGACAAATCTGATATACCGGTTTTAAACATAATACCTTATGCTGAGTTTGATGAAGACGAAACATACTCAGTTGGTTCATTTGTTGACCCATTAGGACTAATGCGGAAAGAATAGAAAAACAACTAACAACTTTTATTAATGCATAAGGTCCTTTAATTCGCCAAGAATTTGCTTCTTTTTTGCTGTGCTCATATTTAATTCGTTCAGAATTTCAGGCGAATTTATAAGTTGTTTGCATAGAATTACTTCCTTATTAAGCAAAAATGATTTGTCTTTTTTATTAAGATTAGTTAGAACTGTTATTGGGAAAAGGTCAGATTGCTCAATCAGGTCCTTCAATCCTTTGTTTTTGGGAATGTCCCAACCTAAAAGATTCAGACCCGAACACAATCCATACTTCAAAGCATCATCAGTAAACCTGGTGTTAGTTACAACCCAACCAAAAAAATTTGTATCCTTAAATTCCGGCAGATTCTTTCTGTATGCCACAATATCATCAACTCTGCTTCTTATATATAGAGGCACTTGAACATTGGCATATTTTCCAAGACTATTATAATATTTACACTCCACCAGATACTGAGTATTATTTGCAGATGCAATAACATCAACTTCATGTGTTATACATTTACCTTGAACAATCATTCCTACCTCCACGGAAAAGCCTTGTTTTGCCAATATATGAGAAACAAACAACTCGAATGGGTAACCGGTTGGTCCCAATTCCATTATGGCCTTTTTCAAACTATATCTTGCAGCATTTGAACTCTTATATTTTTTTAATAGTCTAAAAGCATTTTTATAAATTTCCGTTGTAGAAATTCCATTATACAGATTATCAAGTATTTCAGCAATTACTTTCTCTATTACAATCTCTGAGGCACCTGCCCTATTTAGAGAATTATAAAGCTTTTGGCTATCAAATAACTGTTTCTCCCCGGTTGCTTTTTCTATAAATATCTCTTTATTCATAACTCCGTTCTATTTTTAAAACTAATTCAATATTATTCCTTCAAAAGTCATATTTTTTTTCAAAAAAACACATTTATTTTTTTGTTATTTTTATAATACTTATATTTGCCTCGAATTTCTTCATTAAACATTCAAAGCTTTATTCTTAGTAAAAAATCAATATATTTTTCCGAAAATTTGTGGGGTCAGGTGGTTAGTTTTTTATATAATCCAAAAACATATATTGCATTCTCGTTGCTGCTATACAGCTTATAATTTGTCTATAAATTAAAATCATTAATAAAAAACATGTACGACATTATTACACTCAACAACAAACTTTTACCGGAGCTAAAGGAAATTGCCAAAGCTCTTGATATAAAGAAAATTGACTCATTAAAAAAGGAAGACCTTATTTACAAGATTCTTGATGCTCAGGCATTAAAACCTTCTGCTGAGATTCTCAAAAACGAGCAAAAAAAGCAAGGCCATCGTAACGATAAGTTCAAAAAAGACAATATCAGAAATGCTCCAAGAGAGAGGATAAAAGCTAAGCCCGACAATGCAGAAAAAGATGTAAAAAGTAATGATGTTAAAGATATAGACACAAAAGAAAAACCTGCTTCTAGCACTAATTCTTGGAAAAACGTAGAGAAATCTGAAAATAAAGAAAACAAACCAAAGGCGAAATTAGAGGATCCAATGTTTGAGGTTCCAACAACATTATTTGATGAAGGAGAGATTTCGATTGTAACAGATTTTGCCGAAACAAAAGAAAACCTAGTTGAATCTGAAAAACCTATTGAGACAAGAGAGATAAACCAGGACAAAGAAGGGGCGCAACATAGAACCGACACTAGAGAACAAGGGACTTTTCGACATAAAAATGAGAGAAGAACAAATGAACACGTTTATGAGTTTGACGGAATTATTTCTGCTGAAGGAGTTCTTGAGATAATGCCTGATGGATATGGGTTTTTAAGGTCATCAGATTATAATTACCTTAACTCGCCCGATGATATTTATGTTTCTCAAAGTCAGATAAAGCTATTCGGTTTAAAAACGGGTGATACTGTTAATGGTGGCATAAGACCTCCGAAGGAAAATGAGAAATATTTCCCTTTAATAAAAGTTGAAAAAATAAACGGAAGAAACCCTGCTGAAGTGCGCGACAGAGTTCCATTCGATTTTCTTACACCACTATTCCCAGAAGAGAAATTTAACATAACGGGGCACTATAATGCTCCAATGTCTGTAAGGGTAATTGATATGTTTGCACCTATAGGTAAAGGCCAGCGCGGGCTTATTGTTGCTCAACCGAAAACCGGTAAAACTATATTACTTCAAGATATTGCAAATGCAATTGCTGCTAATCATCCGGAAGTTTATCTTATTGTACTGCTTGTAGATGAGCGTCCTGAAGAGGTTACTGAAATGGCACGTAATGTTAAGGCAGAGGTTATAGCTTCTACATTTGACGAGCCTGCGGAAAGACATGTTAAGATTTCCAATATTGTTTTGGAGAAAGCAAAAAGAATGGTAGAGTGCGGACATGATGTTGTAATTCTACTTGATAGTATTACACGTTTAGCGAGAGCATTTAACACTGTTGCTCCTGCTTCAGGTAAAGTTTTGTCGGGTGGTGTTGATGCTAATGCACTACACAAACCAAAAAGATTTTTTGGAGCTGCACGTAATATTGAAAATGGTGGGTCTTTATCAATTATCGCAACTGCGCTTATTGATACAGGCTCAAAAATGGATGAAGTTATTTTTGAAGAGTTTAAGGGAACCGGTAACATGGAACTTCAGCTCGACAGAAAAATCTCCAATAAACGTATATTCCCAGCCATTGATATTGTGGCATCGAGAACAAGAAGAGAAGATCTTCTTATTGATAAGGATGTTATGAATAGGATCTGGGTTCTAAGAAAATTCATGGCTGACATGACTCCTCTTGAGGCAATGGAATTTTTACTTGAGAGAATAAAACACACAAAAGACAATGGGGAATTTTTATTGTCTATGAATGGGTAATTGAATTATTTATTTTCAATTCTACCAAA
>CAZRNU010000048.1:0-21209 GCA_964601515.1 uncultured Bacteroidales bacterium
TTGATATCAACCCTATCAATAGTTGTTGAATATGATTGATTGTCAAAAAGATCAACAATAATTTTATCGCCAACTTTTTGAATCTTTTTAGTGAAAAGATCAAAGTTTAAACTAACAGAGCTAATCTTCTTGTACGGTAAGAAGAGTTGCTGTTGGTCATGAACTTCTGTTTTTTTAGTTCCTGAGAATAAACTTGTTGTGCTTTGGGGGTAAGCACATAAGGCCGTGATAATGAATATCCCAGCCAACAAAATGGTTTTTGTAGTTTTGTTTTTCATTTTTAAATCATTTGTTTTTAATTGTGGAATATATTAGTTTGATTATTTTAAACAATATGTGTTTGTCGAATTCTGATAACTGCTCAAAAATTAAGCAAATATATTTAATTAAATTGAAAATACTATCTATTTTAAGTAAATGGGTGTTTTTTAACACTCAACATCAATGTTTATACAACTAAATAAGATTAAGAAATAAACATTAGTTTGAAATACTATTGAGGATTTCTTGGGACAATCTCACGACTTTGCAAAACGAAAAAACTGACTATTAGCCAAGAACTAATAGTCAGTTAAAAAATAATAATTGTTGAATTAAGACTGTATGATAAGATTTGAGAAGATTGACCTACTTCCTCAAATCAAATCTATCTGCATTCATTACTTTTACCCACGCGTTGACAAAGTCTTGAACAAATCTCTCCTTATTATCGTCTTGTGCATAAAACTCAGAATATGCCCTTAAGACAGAATTGGAGCCAAAAACTAAATCAACTCTGGTTGCGGTAAATTTTGTTTGACCCGACTTTCTGTCAACTATTTGGTAAAGATTATCAGAAACAGGCTTCCATGAGTAATTCATATCTGTTAGATTCACAAAGAAATCGTTGGTAAGCAAACCTTCTTTTTCCGTAAGAACACCGTGTTTTGTTCCTCCATAGTTTGTTCCCAGCACTCTCATGCCACCAATCAAAACAGTCATCTCGGGAGCGGTAAGTCCCATAAGTTGTGTTCTGTCGAGAAGCATTTCTTCAGCTTTTACTGCATAGTCTTTTTTAAGCCAATTTCTATAACCATCGTGTAGCGGCTCAAGAACTGAAAATGATTCAGCATCTGTCATTTCCGGGGTAGCATCGCCTCTGCCCGGGCTGAGGGGAACTTTGATTTTTACTCCGGCTTCGTTTGCGGCTTTTTCAACGGCAGCACTTCCGCCCAAAACAATCAAATCAGCAATACTAACTTTTTTAGTCAAACCGGACTGAATTTCAGAAAGTTTCTTTAGAACTTTTGAAAGACGCTCAGGCTCATTGCCTGCCCAGTCTTTTTGGGGAGCTAAACGGATTCTTGCTCCATTAGCACCACCGCGGTAATCTGAACATCTGAAAGTTCTTGCGCTATCCCAAGCTGTGTTGATAAGCTCTGTGCTAGTTAATCCGCATTTAAGAAGTTTGGCTTTCAATTCTTCAATTTCCGAATCGGTTAAAGAGTAATTAACAGCCGGAATAGGATCTTGCCATATCAACTCTTCTTTTGGAACATCGGGGCCTAAATATCGGCTTGTAGGGCCTAAGTCGCGATGTGTTAATTTATACCAAGCTTTAGCAAATACTTTAGCAAAATGTTCCGGGTCTTTATAAAAGCGTTCGGATATCTTTCTGTATTCAGGGTCAATTTTCAAAGCCATGTCGGCATCAGTCATCATGGGGTTTCTGCGAACTCCCGGCACATGTGCGTCGAAAGGCTTGTCTTCTTCCTTAATGTTGATTGGTTCCCATTGCCATGCTCCCGCCGGACTTTTCTTTAATTCCCAGTCGTATGTAAACAGAAGGTAGAAATATGTATTATTCCATTTGTCGGGGTGGGTTGTCCATGCACCCTCCAGTCCACTGGAAACAGTATGCTCGGCATTACCTTTTCCTTTAGGGTTTTTCCACCCAAAACCTTGTTCTTCAACAGGTGCACCTTCAGGGTTTGGCCCTAATATAGATGCGTCGCCATTACCATGCGCTTTCCCAACGGTATGTCCGCCGGCAGTAAGGGCAACTGTTTCTTCATCATTCATGGCCATACGCTTGAATGTAACGCGCATTGCATGTGCAGTTTTTAAAGGGTCAGGTTTTCCATCTACACCTTCGGGATTAACATAAATCAAACCCATTTGCACAGCAGCCAAAGGGTTTTCTAAAGAATCTTCATCTGCTTTATCGGAATAGCGATCTTTTCCCAGCCATTCTTTTTCTGCACCCCAATAAATATCCTTTTCCGGATGCCATATATCTTCTCGTCCACCGCCAAAACCGAATGTTTTAAACCCCATAGATTCATAGGCCATATTACCTGCAAGAATAAACAAATCGGCCCATGAAATTTTGTTTCCGTATTTTTTCTTTACAGGCCAAAGCAACCTTCTTGCTTTATCTAGGTTTACATTGTCCGGCCAGCTGTTAAGAGGAGCAAATCGCTGATTTCCGGTGTTGCTTCCACCACGTCCATCGGCTACTCGGTAAGTGCCGGCGCTATGCCAAGCCATTCTAATCATAAGTCCGCCATAGTGTCCCCAGTCTGCAGGCCACCAATCCTGACTGTCGGTCATGAGTTTTTTAAGGTCTTCTTTTAATCCCTCAAAATTTAGTTTTTTAAATTCCTCTCTGTAGTTGAAGTTTTTATCAAGAGGGTTGGTTTTAGTATCATGCTGGTGCAAGATGTCTAAATTTAAGGCTTCCGGCCACCAACTCATTACAGAGTTTTGTGTATCTGTATTTGCTCCATGCATAACAGGGCATTTACCTTTTTTTGAGTTTTCCATAATTATGATTTTTTTGTTATCGTTAGATTATTTAGTGTTTGAAAAATTATGATTTTCTCAAAATATTGTTTTTCAGTCCAGAACACTGCATTTTATTTTTGAAACAACTGTGGACTTTTATTTGACAAGTTCATTGTGTCAGTTAACAGGACGATTAAACAAACTCCGAAAACACAGTAAAAATAACAATTCTAATTAAGAAATGGAAGTATTTGATGGTTTAATTTATCTCCCTTGCATCATTAAGTCAATTGCAAAATCAAGATCAGCATCTTTTTTGTTCTTAACGCTGTCAACAGAAAAATCAATTTCATAATCAGGGATTAATCCATGGGTTGAGTTATTGTCTGCTCCTATTTGATACCATTTCATATGTGAAATGTAATATGTTAAGCCGGTATTTGGGAGATTACGTTTCATAGGATAGCCATAATGCACTCCAGTTCCTCCCGATTCTTGTCCAATTATTGTTGCTAAATTATAATGATTGATACACCAAACTGTTGAACCTGCGCTTGAAAATGTTCCTCCATCAATCAAAACATAAACATTTCCCAAATACCTCTTCTTTTCGGGGTATGGGGTTGTCAAATATTTATCATTTCCTGATAATTCGATTGCTATTATGGTGTCGTTTTCTGAAAGATTAGTGTAGCGATGCTTAGATGCTGAACTTACTTTTGCCAAAGCTTTTTGATACTGTGTAAATGGCACATTAGAAATATATTTAATTAGTTCATCACCAATTCGTGAGTCGCCACCCGTATTGCCGCGAAAATCGATAATTAAATAAGGTATTTTCTTTTTATTAAGAAAGTTGAAAGTTGATTTACTGAATTTTTTAAAATCCCGAAATGAATACATGCTATTAATATCAATCAATCCTATACTATCATTTATCAATCTGAAAGTGAATTCAGGTGTGAAGTTCGATTTTATGTTGGTTACGCTTTTTACTTTACGCATTTCAATCATATCTTCGACTAATAATTCTATTTCAAAGTAATTAGGAGAGCCAAAAATTGCAAACAATGAAATGTCAAGGTGTTTTTCACTATTATAGATAAAAAAAGCCTCATTCTCTGCTGAGATACTTTTTCTGAAAATAGACAATATAGAGTCTGTTGAAATGCCATTTATTGACAAAATTCTGTCGCCAATCGGGACGTTTACAGAGTCGACCAGTGAACCTATAATTATAAAATTATTTGATGGCTTATCTATTTTAATTGCATATGGAAATCTCATAAAGTCACCAATTTCTCGCATAGGGGGAAAGAAATAAGAATGTCCTTCTTTAAGCATTGCCAAGATTACATATAAGTTTTTCCAGGCTTCTATAATGCATAAGGAATCAGGCAAATGGTTTTTAATATTTTCAGTTTCTTTTAAAAAAACCTCTTTATCAATTGAGTGAAATGGCTCAGGATGAATGGTTTCAATATCTTCAATTAAGAAATCAATATCTCTAACAATTTCCATTTTAGAAAACAATCTTGCAGATTGAGAAAAAGCCTGAGAAAATTGCAACAGGCAAAGAATCGTTATACAAATAAATGTTCTCATATTATTAACTTTTTATATTAATCATTATGCTCAACCCAAATCAAATCAGAAGTATCGAATCCCAATTTTTCTGCGTATGCGAGATAATCTTGCTTGATACTTTCCGGAATAGAAGTTTCACGTGAAAGAATCCACAAGTATTTGAGGCTGCTTCCTGAAACAAGAGCGTAACGATATTCGCTATCAATTGCTAATACATTATACCCCGCATAAAATGGACCGAAAAAAGAGACCTTAAACATTGCTATATTATCATCTCCTGCAAATTTTGCTTTTCCCGTAACTTCCTTCCATTTGTTTTCTGTATAATCAAATCCTCTATTTACGACCTTTATTGATTTTCCATTTTTTTTCAGAGAGTAATTAGCAGTAACATTGTTTAAATTACGCTCAAAACGGCTGTCAAATCGTGCTATTTCATACCATTTGCCCAAATATTTAGCATTGTCGAATGGTTTCACCGCTGTTATTCCTTTGGGAATTGTTGTGCAAGATATTAATGCAACAATTGCTGATAAGCATATGATTATTAAATTTCGTTTCATCTGCTAATAATTAATTAAGAAAAAAACTACTTCATCCATTTATCGTCTGATATTGCTTTATATCTTCCCCAGAATTTGTAATGTGTTAAAGACGTTAAAGCAATTAATTTTGAAATTACCTTGATTCTAAGTAAAATTTGTTGAATTCGATAAAACAACCACAATAACACGAAGAACACAATACCGGATGGAATTAATCTCACATACCATGGATGCAAGTTTATTCCCAGCAAATCATTAAAAATCAACGTAGTTAAAGCAGAACCCACTAAACCTAATACTAAAAACAAACCATGTGCTGTTTCAATTGCATTTTTCGGACAATTATTCATACACTTCATGCAGCTTTCGCAATTGAAAGTCCAATATGGTCTTTTGTAAACAAGTTTGATTGATTTAACCGGACAATTATTTATACATAATCCGCAATTATCACAATCTATAGATGCATAATATGATTTTGCAAATATAAATCTACCTGCAAGATAATATAAAAATGAGACAGGCGCAATCAAAACGTCTTGAATTATATCTCTATTTGCCTGAAAATCTGTTTTTCCGGAAAAAATTCTACTGCAATGATTTTCGAGTCGTTCATGATTTCTTCGGAATAGAAAATTTACTGATTTGTGCTTCATTGCAGGATGAACTGAAATCCAATTTGAAGGCATATCAAAAGGTATTTGTCCTTTGATTTTATATCCTTTGATTTTTAGAATTAATGATGACAGCATAAATGCAACTCCTGTAAGGCCGGGTGTTACAAAACGGCAAATCTTCATTCCTGCTCTAGTGTTCATTAAAACAATAGAATTTTTTCCTTTAGGGAAATGTTTTATGAATTTCAGAACCATTTTTGGATAATTGAAGCCGTGAATTGGAGATAAAAAGATAATTAGTGTATCAGCAGCAATTGGCTCAATCACTTTTAAATCTGTTTTAGCAATATTAAATAATTGACATTCAATATTCTTTTTGACTGCAAACACAGAAATCCAATCTGCAATTTTCTTTGCATTGCCTGTTCCTGAAAAATAAAATATTGCAATTTTACTTACAGTATGCATGATTATCATACTTTACGTTTTTTATAAACCATAAACAGAAGAAATATTTCAAGCTGGCTTAATGGAAGCGTTTTTATTTGCCCTGATTTTTTAATTGGTCTAATAAATTGTATTTTGTTTGTCGAGCATTCCATCTTTCACGAGCATACTTTTGCATATCTGTAATGGTGTCCTTCTCGTCAATTATTTCTAGCCCTAGAAATGTTTCAATGATATCTTCCATTGTAACTATTCCATCTAAACCACCATACTCATCAACAATCAGTGCGATGTGTTCCTTTTTCTCAAGTAGCTTTTCCCATAGTGTAAAAAGGACTATGGAATCAGGAACAATGACAATGTTTCGTTTGATGTCTTTGAGCTTTAATTCGTGTTGATCTTCGGCGAGTTTTTCAAAGACGGTTTGCCTGAAAACATAACCCGTAATATTTTCATCATTTTCGGAGTAAACCGGTATTCGTGAATATTTAAGATAATCCTTATTCTTTAAGAATGCCGGAAGAGAAAGATTTTCATCAGCAACTGCAACTACAACCCTTGGTGTCATTATTTCAGTAACCTTCACATTTTTGAGCTTTAGCAGATTCTGAATTATTTTATTCTCTTTCTCTGTAAAAACTCCTTCGTCTGCTCCAATACTGGCAAGCGCAGCAATTTCTTCTCGGCTTGTTGTTTGTGATTGCTGATTTTTAGAGATGGCTTTAGTAATTAGTGCTGACATAAAAACAAGAGGATAAGAAACCACAACCATAGCTTTGATAGTAATAGAAGCTGTTCTTGTTAAACGCCTCCAATACCTTGCTCCAATGGTTTTTGGAATTATTTCTGTTAGAACCAAAATCAGAATAGTTAGTATGGCAGAAACTACACCAAAGTACTCATCGCCAAAAACTACTACAGCTTGAGCACCTACACCGGCCGCTCCAACAGTATGAGCAACTGTATTTAGCGAAAGGATTGCTGATAGTGGTTTATCAATATTGCTCTTAAGTTTCAAAAAGTCTTTCGCCCAGAAATTTCCCTTACCTTCTTTAACAATCAAAAATGAACTTGGAGTAGAAAGAAGAACCGCCTCCATAATGGAACAGATAAACGACACGAATAGAGCGAGGAAAAGATAAACTAGAAGGAGTATCATTTTTTCTTGCAAAGATAAATGTTTTTTCAAACCGGAATTTGGTTTAAAACAGTGTTGCTAAAACTTTATCGGTTATTCAGGAAAATAACATATTCAATATATTCTTATTTAATTACTCTCAACCAATCCTGCAAAATAGCCGGACAAAGCAAACCTTATATCGCTATATGAATATTCCCCATCAAGCCTTTCTCTAATTTCCGATAGTTTTGTACTACCGACTTCGCGATAAGCTTTTACAACATCATCAAAACACTTTTTACTAACCAAATTCTCAACAGGAATCAACGATTTAGCAATGCATTGGCTTAAGTGGCCTTCTATTGTGGCAATAGAAAATCCTCTCTCGGAAGCGATTTCTTGAGGACTTTTACCTTCCTTGTATAGTTTAAAGCTAATTTCGTAAGATGGGGTTTTGTCTTTCTGTTTTTTTTCTTTAAGATGGCTGTTTGATTTGATTTTGGAGATCTTTTTATTTGAGAATTTCTGCTCAATATAAAGAAGATTTTGGTTTGCAATGAGAGCTGAAATATTAGGATTAAGATTACCTATTAGTGAATTGATAAGCATATCGCATTTCAAAAACTGTTTAAGCTTGCTTATAACCCGGCCTTCCATTTCTTCAAGCTCACTTCTAAACTGCTTTGCTCCTTTAACGCTTGCGATTTCGTTACGTTTTTCTCTTACCTTCTCAACAACACTTTTCAAGGCTGAATCAAAGTATTCATTTGCAGCAGACACTCTTTGATGTAGATGTTGTAAATCAGCGCTATTCTTGCAGATCATAATTGCAGTAATTTGTTTTTGAAATTTTACAGCAATATCTTTTAATGGAATAATTTCCTGAAGAATGGTGTTTGCCCATTCTTTGTGCTTCTGTTTTTTCGAGCGATTTTCATCCTTGTCGTAAGATTCCAAATGATCTTTGAAATGATATGCCATTTCATCAAAATTGTAAGCAGAAAGTAAGTAGCTTTTTGTATAATGAAAAGCTTCATCTCTAAGAGTTTGCTCTAGCATTATTGTGTCACTTTTTTGGCCGGAAAAATCTGATAATGCTTTATCGGCTTTCAGATTGCTTTCAGGCATTGGCTTAGAAAGCATCAATCCATCAAGACTTCTAAGTCGTGAAAGTGCAACATAAGCCTGTCCCGGCGCAAATGCCTGTGACACATCAATAATGGCTTTGTCAAAAGTTAGGCCCTGGCTCTTATGCACTGTTATAGCCCAAGCAAGTTTTATAGGATATTGCTGAAAACTGCCAATAATTTTTTCTTCAATTTCCTGAGTTTCCCTATTTAACGTGTAACGTTTGTTTTCCCAAACATATGGTGCAAGCTCCACAAAGTCGCTGCCATCAGCGAACTCAACAAAAATTCCATCATCACTGAGGCTTGCTATCTTGCCGATTTTCCCATTAAAATATCTTTGCTCACCTGAATAATCGTTTTTAACAAACATTATTTGCGCACCTTCCTTTAGTTCCATTTTGAATTCAACAGGATAGTTGCGATCGGGGAAATCTCCAATTATTTCAGCTTCATAGAAACTGCTCTTTCCCGAAAGTGCAGATAGTTTTCTTTCGTTTAACTCATCAGCTTGACGATTATGTGTTGTAAGAAATACGGCACCCTCTTTTTGTTCATCAGTTAGCGATGGATAATAATAACTGTTAAGTAGTTTTTTGTCTTCATCATTAAGCACATCATCACGAAGATTATTAAGAATCCTGATAAAATTGGGGTCGTGTTGGCGGTATATTTTTTCAAGTTCGATATAAACAGGCTTATGTTCTGCAAATGCTACAGCATCAAAAAAGTACATGCTTTTATAGTACGAGCTAAGAAAATTCCATTCATGTTGTCTCACTACCGGTGGTAGTTGCTGCATATCACCAATAAGCAAAAGCTGAACTCCACCAAAAGGAGTGCTTCTTTTTCTGCGAACAGACCGTAGCACAGTGTCTATAGCGTCAGCCATATCTGCACGAAGCATACTGACTTCATCAATAATTAGTAGTTCCAGCTCTTGCAACATGCGGCGTTTAGTTGTGTTTAGCCGGATATTTTTCATTAAAGAAGCAGGAGTCTGAATTTCTGTTTCTATCTCTCTTTCATTAAAATTAAGATTACGATTTGATGGCAAGAATATTCCCAGAGGCAACTGAAAGAGACTATGCAGAGTAACTCCTCCTGCATTAATCGCGGCAATACCTGTTGGAGCGGCAACAATAGCGCTTTTGTGAGTTTCAAGTACTATTTGCTTTAGAAAAGTTGTTTTGCCGGTGCCTGCTTTTCCGGTAAGAAAAACATGTCGTTGTGTACTGTTAATGTACCTGGCTGCAATTTTAGCTGCTTTTAAATCTTCCTGCTTTTGTATCATTATGATGTAAAATTACGAATAGATATTCTTTATAATATTTTATTTCAACAAGAGTCGCCGTAAAAACTTAGGCAAAGATAATAAATATTTGCAAACAATATTAATAACAGGACGAAAGGTAAATAAAAATAGACAAAAAGACTTACTGATTAAATTCCAAATGGCAATTTTTTGCTTATGGATTTATGCATAGCCATACTCAATTATAACAGATTTTAGGAAATCCTTTACTATTCTGTTAGCTTTTATTATCTATATTTGCCGCGTTTTTTCAAAATATAAACATATATACCTTACTACATGACTACAATTGCGGTTAAAAATCAAGGTTGGACAGTTGTCTTTGCCGGCCTTTTTATCAATCTTGCCTTAGGAATTCTGTATTCCTGGAGTATTTTCAAAGATGCCATTCAGAACTCCATAAACAAAGGAGGAGAGGGAGCTTTCACATGGAATGTGTCTGCCCTAAATGACCCTTACGCGGTTTGTATATTGGTGTTTGCCTTTACAATGATTATTGCCGGCAGAATACAGGACAAGAAAGGCCCAAAGATTACTGCATTTATCGGAGGATTATTAGTTAGTGTCGGTTTCTCGATATTATATTTCACAAACAGCTATGCAATGTGGGTCCTTGGTTTTGGTGTGTTGGCAGGGATTGGCATCGGCTTCGGTTATGCTTCTGCAACACCGCCTGCTTTCAAGTGGTTTCCGTCATCAAAAAGCGGGCTAATTGCAGGTATTGTTGTTTCCGGCTTTGGAGTTGCCCCTGTTTATATTGCCCCATTGGCTACATTTCTTGTGAAAAACTACGGTTTGCACAGCACTATGCTGATTTTTGGATTGGCATTTTTGCTAGTTATGTCGGTATGTGCAATGCTGCTTAAAAATCCTCCTGCAGGTTATGTGCCTTTAGAAACTAAAAAGCCTTCAGCAAAGCAACAGGCCGCTAATGGAGCGGGTAAGGATGTTGACGCAGGTGCTTTGTTTAAATTACCTTCTTTCTATCTAATTTGGTTTATTCTGTTTATTGGTTCAGGCGCCGGATTGATGGTTATAGGCAGCATATCCGGTATGGCAAGAGCAAGTTTGGGAGAGCAGGCATTTCTTGCTGTGGCTGTAATTGCAATTGGAAATGCTTCGGGAAGAATTGTAGCCGGATTGGTGTCTGATAAAATTGGAAGAGTGCTTACTCTGTTTATATTACTGGTTTTTCAAGCAACGCTTATGTTCTTGGCAGCATCATTTATTGGTGAAAATACCACTGCATTTGTAATTGTAATGTTTGCAACTTTTATTGGTTTCAACTTCGGCACAAACCTATCCCTATTCCCCACTTTTACAAAAGTGCTTTGGGGAATGAAAAACTTTGGAATAAACTATGGAATTATTCTAACTGCGTGGGGTCTGGGAGGTTTTGTGTTTAGCCGCTTGTCTCAAACATTGTTTGCAAACAACGGAAATCACACTGTTTCTTTTTATATTGCCGGCGCTTGTCTGGTACTTTGCGCTTTAATGGCAATAGTATTGGGTAGAATCCAAAAAAGCAACCAAAAAGTTTAGCTAGATTCTCAGATTTCATAATTATTGTTGCAGCAATTATTTAAAGTGTTAATTTAGGCGCTTTAAAACAATGCAGTTTTCTTTGTTATAACAACTTAAGCAACAGCAGATTATGATACTTCAACCTATCGACTGGATTATTGTAATTATTTTCTTCATAATCCTTTTGTCTATCGGATATTTTGCATCTCGACAGGCAGGCAACAGTACTACAAACTTTTTCCTTTCAGGACGTAATATGCCTTGGTGGCTGCTTGGTGTATCTATGGTAGCAACAACATTTTCCGCAGATACTCCTAATCTTGTTACAGATATGGTTAGAACGGGCGGTGTTGCCAGCAACTGGCTCTGGTGGGCATTCTTGCTTACAGGTATGCTTACAGTGTTTGTATACGCCAAACTGTGGAACAGATCCAAAGTAATGACAGATTTGGAATTTTACGAGCTGCGTTATAGCGGAAAAATGGCTGCATTTCTAAGGGGCTTTAGGGCAATATACCTTGGCTTCTTTTTCAATGTTATGGTTATTGCCAGCGTTTCTCTGGCTTTTATTAAGATTGCAGGTGTAATGCTTGGACTTCAGCCGGCAACTGCTTTAATTATTGCTTCTGTTATTGTAGTCTTTTACAGCGGATTAGGAGGATTGAAATCTATTTTATGGACAGATCTTTTTCAGTTTAGCTTTGCAATGTTTGGAGCTGTTATAGCAGCAATATATGTAACAAAATCTCCTGAAATTGGCGGACTTTCAGCCTTGTTTTCTCACCCTAACGTTGCGGATAAACTTAGCTTGATTCCGAGTATTTCGCAAACAGATCTGTTTCTGAGCATTTTCCTGATTCCAATCGCAATTCAATGGTGGGCAGCCTGGTACCCGGGCGCTGAACCCGGAGGCGGAGGTTATGTTGCTCAAAGAATGCTTTCTGCTAAAAACGAAGACCATGCAATGGGAGCTACTCTTCTGTTTAACTTTTTCCACTACGCTTTAAGGCCTTGGCCCTGGATTGTGGTAGGATTGGCATCTCTTGTCATTTTTCCCGACATACAATCAATGGTCGACAGATTTCCCGAAGTATCAAGTCAATACATAAAGAACGACTTTGCATACCCTGCAATGTTAAGGGAATTTCTTCCTGCCGGTTTGCTTGGACTTGTGGTAGCTTCTCTGATCGCCGCTTTTATGTCAACCACGGCTTCTCAACTTAACTGGGGTTCTTCATATCTGGTTAATGATTTTTATGGTAGGTTTTGGAAAAAGAATGCAACTGAAAAACAGAAGGTTGCGTTTGGAAGATTCAGCACTGTTGCACTAATGTTTTGCTCTGTCTTGCTTGCTCTGATTTTACAAAATGCGCTTCAGGCATTCCAGTATTTACTGATGATTGGTGCAGGTACCGGACTATTATATATCCTTAGGTGGTTTTGGTGGAGAATAAATGCTTACTCTGAGCTTACTGCTATGATTGCAGCAGGTGTGTTTTCTTTGTTGTTTATTGTATTAGAAAATTTTGGGGTTCAAAAGTTGGAAAATGACTTGCTGAATGTTATGGGATATAATGTATCCTCAACATACTGGAATATTATTAAGTTCACCGGCGTTGTTTTTCTTACATCTGCATCATGGATAATTGTAACTTACTTTACAAAGCCTGTAAATGAAGAAACTTTAAGAAATTTTTACAGCAAAATAAGACCGGGAGGACCGGGTTGGAAATCGGTAGTAAACAGAGCAAAAGCAGAAAAAATAGATTTGGTAAAAGAGTCAAATCTAAAATGGGATGTGCCTACAGGTATAGTTTGTATGATACTAGGATGTGTTTCAATATACAGCATTCTATTCACAATAGGGAATATCTTATACGGTGATTTGCAGCAAACTCTTATATTCTTGGGATTAACTGTTATATCGTCATTGCTGCTGCTGAAGTTTTGGAAAAAGCTTAAGTCAAACTAGAAATACTTAATTCAAAGAAACTATCAGTTTTTTTGCTGCAATCAATAATTGATGATGTAAAGCTTTTTTAAGGATTGGCTGATATTTGCCAATCGCCATTTTCAACACTCCAATCGTTGCCGAAGAAGCCTGAAACGCATACGCCATTAAGTCCTTCTTTCAGCCAATCAACATGGAATATTAGCAAATCAGGAAAACCAGTTATGCCGGAGAAATAATCGTTGGGATAAAGCGCCTTCATTCCTATTGCTCCTGTTCCTGCAGCTACTCCCACGCTTGCTGTACTGCTGTCAGCACGAGGGTATATAAAATATGCGCCTATTTCATAACTTTCAAAACGGGTTTCTCCAAATCTGATTTCAGTGTTTGTTACTTGAATAGGGCAACTAGCAAGTAGTTTATTCCAGGCCTTATTATTATCAGCGTTTCCATAGAGTATAACATTTCTGTCTTTGTATTTTTCAGCATCAAACTCAGTGTCAGGAATTACATCAACAGAGCTATTTCCACGATACAGGAATGTTTCGGAGTCGAACCTTGCCTTGTTTTTATACCATTCATTTTCCTCAAAAGTTCCATTTGTTGCATATACAAATACTACATTGTTTGTAAATGCCAGCTTGAATCCACCATAGCGCGAAGGATGTTTCTCCAAAAAATTGATTTTTTCCAAGGCATACCACTGTTCGTCAATCAGTTTAAATGTGATATTACTAAGGGTTTTTACCTCAACTTCATTGCCGTTAATAAATACCTTAGGCAGAGCATCAAGTTCTAACATTTCAAGATGTAATGTAATGCTTTCAATGTTTTTGAGATTAGCTGTAATGGTGTCGTTGCTCCAAATTAGTTCGGCATCACTATGCTGATAAGGTTTAATTTGTTGATTAATTGTAATCCAATAGTTAGATGCTGAAACACCCGGTGATGCAGTTCGAAATTCGATTCTTTTCACTTCTTTGGGATGTGGAATGGAGTTTTGTCTGAGAAAATCGAAAAGGGGAGGCCAGTCCATACTATGGTCTCCATACCAGTGAGAACCTCCCGGGTATTCGTAATATGCAAAATTGTTGTGGAAAGTTCCGAGTTTTTCTCGCATTAACCTGGCTTGTTCCACTGGCACAACAGCATCAGCGTCGCCATGCAGCACATATACACCTGATTGCAGATAGTTGCGCTTAAGGTCGATAACTCTGCCTGCAAGAGCACCTCTGTAAATCATTTCAAAATGAGGGACTTCATACATAGCCGAGTCTACTCCAGTTCTTCTGTATCCAATAATGTCGGGATATCCTGCCGCAGGTGCTATGGCAGCCCACTTGTCGGGGTATGTGGCTCCAAGAAACCATGAACCATGGCCGCCCATTGAATGTCCTGTAAGGTAAGTATGCTGATGATTTGTGCTGAATATTTTTCTTGCTTCCTCAAGCACTTCAATTGCATCCAGACGACCCCATTCTTCCCAGTTGAAACCAAAAGGTCGGCGATTGGTGGGGGCTACAATATGCGCCCAATCCTTTTGCTTGTATGCGCGAGACTGGTTAGTAGCCTCAACCGATGCACCATGAACAGAAAGCACAAATGCCTGATTTGGAGCATTTGAGGTTGATGGTGCAACGCTGTAATACTTCACGCTGCCATCTATAATGCTTACAAAGGTCCGTTCATGATGTACATTTGCATCTCTGACATTTATTGATATTGAAGTTCTGTCAACTTCATTTCCATTACTATCTTTCAAGATTAAAGTAGCATTAATAGCATCTTTCTTAAATTGTTTTTGTAATGATGGAATGTTGTATTTAACCTTTCTTGTTGTCATTGGCATTATACCATCAATGTTATAAGAAACCTTTTCTCCGGTTTCAAGAATACATTCTACCGACCATCCAATTATACTTTCTTCACTTGCGTTAACAACCCGGATTGCTCCCCAATATTTACCCTTTTCACCTCTGATTATTGAAGGAAGTGTCATATCTCTGTTTGAGAATTGAACAGGTTTTTCAGGTATAACAATTTTCGAACTAACCCTTCCAAACCTGCCATAGGTATAAATAAAGGTGTTTTCACCTTTTTTCAATTTAAAGGGAATTAGAGTATGGCTATAATCATAATGATCGCCCTCTCTGGGGTCACCATTTATAAAAACCCTGGTATGTCCCGATGCCTCGAGAAGAGCAATTCTTTCTTCAGGAGAATCAAATTCAGTGTATAAATATGCCCTGCGCAGATTTCCTGTAAAAACTCCGCTGCTGTCAACCTCAATTTCTTCCCAAACCAAAGGAGGTTTTTCGCTTTGTGCGTCATAGTTATGATTTAGTGGTTTGGCGGCAGTTGGTTTTTGAAAGTTATCTGTTGCAATTTGCCAAAAGATAATATCCTGAGAACCTGTAAGCATCCCGGGCAATATTGCATCTCTCAATGCCAAACCGTGAGTAAACTCATGAACTATTATACCCTCTTCAGTGGTTTCCACTTTATCTCGGCCAAATATCTCTACAATGTTTCCGGTGCGCTGCGCAAAGGCTGACAAAGGCAAAATTGCAAAAACTACCAAAGTCTTTATAAATCTTGCATTGAAGTAATTAATCATAATTCAAATTGTTATGTAAATTTTCAAAAGCATAAAAACAAACCACTAAACTCCACAACTCTTTTTCATTTCGGTAATAAGATTAGGGCCGCATTCATACCATTCATAATCAGATACTTCGCCTTCAGAACTTAGTGTTAAATCAGACGTTTTTTTCATTGGACTTTGTACCAGCGTTTTGGCCGAAAAGTGAATTTCTTTAACTCCGGTTTTGCTAAGGATATCCTGAACGTTTTGTGGATTAATTCCTCCACCGGGAAGGATTATAATTTTATCGTATGCTAATTTTACTAACTCTGAAATTGTACTGATGCCTTCAACAGCACTTTTTCTTCCTCCCGAAGTAAGAATGCGATCAACGCCGCATGAGATAAGCTCATTCAATGCTTCAAAAAGATCTTTTGTAATATCAAATGCGCGATGAAAAGTAACCGACATTGGGTGTGACAATTCCATTATTTTCTTTATAAAATCAACATCAACTTTGCCGTCTTTTGTTAAAGCACCTACTACAATCCCATCAACACCCATGTTTTTGCAGAAATTGATATCGCTGATTATTACATCTTTTTCCAAGCTATTATACACAAAATCTCCAATTCTAGGACGAACCATTACGTGCAGAGGAACCGAAATTTTTTTTCTTACAAATTCTATTGCACCTGCAGACGGAGACAAACCCCCTTCGGAATATCCGGAACATAATTCTATTCTGTCTGCGCCTGTATTTGCTGCCGTAATTGCAGCATTTAGTGTAAAAGTGGCAACTTCAATTGTTATACCTTGAGACTTCATGATTCTATTAAACATTATTTTTCAATACACCAACAACCATAAGATTAAAAATATTGCTTCTTTTTGTGACTAAAAGCCTTATTTGAAGTTTAATTGTTTTTATCTTTCTGCAATTACCAGCATTTCAAAATCTTTTGTTGTTAGTGTATGTTCACGGGAAAAAGCTCCAAGTTTTGCTCCGAAAATTTCAATTTTTGTGAATCCAAGTGTTTTAAGCAACCATGTTATTTCACAAGGCAAATAATACCTCTCGTTGCATTCTAGCTTATATTCTTTTCCGTCATCATCAGTAAAGGAAGTAATGTTATAATCCCGAAATGTCATTATATCAAAGCTAGTACTTTTATAAGTTGCATTGCCCTCTTGACGTTCTACTTGATCTGTGTTTTCATGAAAATCATCAATAGAATTAAATATCGGGAATAAGCCATTAAGTGTAGTAAAAATAAATTTGGCATTTTCCTTTAAAGACTTTGAAACATTTTTAAGAATTTCATAATTCATTTCGTCTGTTTCCATTAAAGGGAAGCCTCCTTCGCACATCATTATTGCAACATCAAATTGTTTGTCAAACGGTAGATTTCTTGCATCGTGATGTAAAAAATCAATTTGCAAGCCGTTTTGTTTTGCTTTTTCTCTAGCTTTTTTAAGTAGTGATTCTGACAAATCAATACCTGTAAGTGAATAACCCCTCTTCGACAATTCAATAGAATGACGACCTGTGCCGCAACCGATGTCGATAATTTTTAATTCTTTCTTATAATTGATTTCCTTCTCAATAAAGTTGCATTCGCCAATTGTTCCCTGAGCGAAACATTCATTGTCGTATTTTTCAGCGTAGTTTTCGAATAATGTTTCGTACCATTGTTTTTTATTCATTTTTTTTCGTTTTTGTTTAAGTTGTTCGTAAAATCTTTTCCATTTTCCTGCCTTTTGCTAATTCATCCACTAACTTGTCCAGATACCTTACTTGTTTGGTTATTGGATTATCAATTTCTTCAATTCTATAGCCACATATAGTTCCTGTTATAAGGTATGCGTTTGGGTTTAATTCAGCTTTTTTAAAGAAAGTTTCAAAAGTTGCCTTCTCATCAATCAATTCTTGCAATTTTTTGTCGTTGAAACCTGTCAGCCATTCAATTACCTGATGTAATTCCAATTTTGACCGGCCTTTACTTTCAACTTTTGATATGTAATGTGGATATACAGAAGCAAAAGTCATTTTAGAAATTCTCTCATTATGTTCAGGTGTTGTTTTCATTTCTTAATTTTTTTAAACCATTTTTGTGCTGAAGGTCTACGATGAGGGCATCCAGGCCAGCAACAAGGTTGTCGTTTATTTTCTTTCAATTCTTCAATCATTCGCTGAATATGTTCACTTCTTGTTTCTGGTTTTTTTACAATTGTAATCCAGCAAATCCATTCATTACGTTGAATAGGGGTAAGGTTGTTCCACTTCTCGAGCAAATCCGCATCTGCCTTCAATACTTTTTCAATATCATTCGGAACTTCGTGAAAAACACCAGGTAATATTTTCATAATAATCATTTTTTAATCCGGTCCAATTCACATATAGTTAATAAGTAATTCAAGATATAATGAATTTAAACTCCGGTATCAGAAATAGTGAAATATTCTAAAATATTAAACCTTACTATTATTTAAGAGCTTACCATTCAACTTTTTTGGAATGTTTCTCATTGTATAATAAGCTTAATCAATATCCTTGATGCAACGAACAGATTGTCCAACTGCACGACCTGACTCGATTATAACTGCCGGATTAATTCCAAAGATTATTCCCATAGATCGTGTTCCTTGAGTGGTACATGTCCAATAATATCCTTCTATATCAACGCTGTAAAGTATTCCATCTACGTTGCTACGGTTGCCACTAATTGGTAATTTAAGAGGCGAGGCAAAGGCTCCATCTGCATTATTGCTGCTCCAACTTAGCATTTCATCTTGCCATTCATAAATGGTTGGCAACCTGAAACCTGTTGGGCAAGGATTATTGACCCCAACTACACCCTGCCAAAAATATGTGATGTTTTGGTTTCTCCAATTACCATTATTAGTAGTTGCCATAATAAAGTTGTCATGCCCCGGTGTGTCGCTTGCGCTTGAAACATCTGTTGTTCCTGAGTTTCTCTTCTCATGTCCATCTGAAGCACGCCCCCACTGGTACAAATCTCCATAAGCTTGAGCATCTGTGCTGGATGTGGCAGCTCTTGTTGCGCCTAAGTTTCTGTCCATCCATGTTTTGCCGGTAGTAGGATTAGTTACCTCAACTATTACTGTACCTATTGTAGTAAAAGTATTCTGGTTGCCGTATCTTGTACCAACGCTATTGGTGGCGTATGCTCTTACATAGTATGTTGTAACCCATTCAAGTCCAGTAATAGAGCTGGAGAAACTACCCATCCCTGTGCCATCAATGGTTATCCCCAAATTGCTTTCAATAGTTGGGTTCTCGGTTGTGCTCCAAACTACACCCCTGGCTATAACCGGAGAGCCGTCATCGGAAGTAATATTGCCTCCGCTTGTGGCAGTAGTGAAAGATATGTTTGAGATTGTATTTGTTGTTAACTCAAGAGAATTGTCTCTTATACATCGAACAGAGAGACCTTGAGCACGATTTGCAACTAATGTGTATGCATCGCTGTTGTTGAATGACAAATGTTCTGATTGGAATTCATTAACATTGCTCGACCAATAGTTGCCGTATGAATCTTCATTCACGATAGAACCATCGTTACTTAATCTTTCGCCGGTAATGGGAAGTTTAAGAGGCGAAGCAAAAGCTCCATCAGCGTTGTTAGTATTCCAGCTAATACGCTCCGCTTCCCATTCAGCATTCGTTGGTAATCGGAAGTCGGTAGGACAAGGATTGTTTTCGCCACTTTCTCCCTGCCATAGGTTGTCGCTCTGAGAAATTAACCAGTCGAACGGACTGTCTGGCGACAAGATGAAATCACCATGGGCTGGGTTATTAATGTTACTTAAAGAGGATGTTAATCCGGAAAATCTCTTCTCATGCCCATCGGCCGCTCGTCCCCACTGGTATAAATCGCCAAATGCTTCGGTGTCGTTGCTGCTTTCAGCTACTCGGCTTGCGCCCAAGTTACGGTCCATCCATATTTTTCCTGTTAAGGGATTAAAAACCTCCTCTAAATTGAGATTTAATGTAGTAAAAGTTTGTTGAACACCATAACCGGTTCCGGCGCTGTTGGTGGCGTAAGCTCTCACGTAATATGTGTAGGCGTTTGTTAATCCTGTAATACTGCTGTTGAAGCTTCCGGAGCCGTTTCCGTTATCAGTCATCCCAAGGTTGTTATCAATAGTAGGGTTCATATTGTCGCTCCATACCACGCCTCGACTGATGACTGTTGAACCTCCATCATAGGTAATATCGCCTCCACTATTAGCAGAACTGTTGGTTATATTGGTTGCCTCTTTGGTGGTTAAGGTGGGCACAATAGCCAAAGTTGTAAACTCCCTTTCCTCACCATAGCTTGTACCAGCGCTGTTTGTGGCGTAGGCTCTAACGTAGTAGGTTGTGACGTGCATTAAACTTGCAATATTGCTGGAAAAATTTCCATTACCGGTTCCATTCGTGGTTTTTCCCAAGTTGTTATCAACAGTAGGATTGCCCGTTGTGTTCCACACAACACCGCGAGCGGTAACAGTAGCACCTCCATTGAAGGATATGTTGCCTCCGGAAATTGCTGAAGAGGAGGTAATACTTGTTATCACATTAGTGGTTACTGTTGGTATAGTAGCGTTAGTAGTAAACTGCTTCTCGTCGCCATATGAAGTGCCATCTGTGTTAGAGGCATATGCCTTAAGATAATAGGTTGTAGCCGGAGCTAATCCTGTTAAATTACTTATATAGCTTCCTAATCCCGATCCATCACTTGTTATCCCTAAGAAATTATCAATAGTAGGGTTCTCGGAGGTACTCCATACCACGCCCTTTTCTATAACCTCGCTTGCCCCCTCAATGGTTATGTTACCCCCACTTTGAGCAGAGTTGTGAGTAATGCTTACAGGCTCAAGTGTTTCCACCACGGGCTCAATGTGCTCATATTCACCACCGATTTCAAAGATAGTCCATGACGGACCCTCTAATGATGCTCCAAAATTTAGTAAAGTATGACTTAGTATACCAACCTCAAAGCCTAAAGATGCATCAACACCTGCTGTGACTGAAAAGCCCCAGTCCAATGGCCAAGAAGCATCCAAATCGGCTCTTAGGTATGGATCAATCGAAAGAACAGGACCCGCAATACCTGCAATTTTTGCACTTGCCTTAGGGGCAACGCCAACTTGTGCGGAAGCGTTGGCGTTAAATGCAAAATCAAATGGTTTGGGATTAAACGAACCATTGCTGTTAAATATTGGGTTCCATTCCGGTGAATTGCCTCTAATGTAAGAAGCGCCAACGGAGGTACTGTATGCCGACTCGAAACCAAAAATCATTTCTCCGCTAACGTTTAGTCCGGCTTCAAACGATAAATCTAAAGATAAGGTGAGAAGCATAGGAATTGGTCCAATGAAAATAGGGCCTATAGTAGCAATCTTTACGGTGTAAGTTGTATCTAAAGAGTAGCCCACCTCTGCTTCAAGGCTGACTAACATGTCGAAATCAATGTTACCACCCATTAATAAACTGAATTTATTAACTTTCGGAGGAATCCATGAAATTTCAAGTTCACGATGAAATATAGGTTGGAAATTAATGTTTCCCTCTGTTATAGTTGCCGTAATTGAGCCGCTAAAATTACTGTTTTCGTTT
>CAZRNU010000049.1:0-20604 GCA_964601515.1 uncultured Bacteroidales bacterium
TCAATACATTAGTATATTACAAATATATGAAATATTCTGTTTCATTTTGGTTGTAATCTGTTCCTGAACACAATTATAATTTTCAGAATCAACCCTTATCAACAAATCCCAAAAACAGAATTATAGTAACACACGAAATCAGCGAACCAAACCGCAGAAACAAAATCAAAATACCCGATGCTTGTTTAGATTTGAATATTAAATTCACTGACACCGTAGGAATGTTCAGAGAATTGGGTGAGGCGTTTTAGGATACTTTTCTTTTTGACAATTTGTCGATAATAAAATAAATATCAGTAAATTGCAATCTAAAAACACGTCGTTCTCAAAATTGCACAAAATGAAATTCCTAAAACACTTCTCAAAAAAGCAACTTGTAAAAAACATACTGGTTTTAATTTTTGGACTTATAGTTTTCCTTGCTTTTCAATCTCCTATCGAAAGAATTATTGAAGTTACAATTATCAAATATTTATTAAAACATATTGATAGTATTTGGTATAATGATATTTCTCTGCTCCTTATTACAGGTATAATAGTGTTTTATGCTGCTTATAATTTCAGAAGATACAAACCCAACTATAACTATATTGGAGCTTCAATTCTTGTAGCATTTATTTATTGCTTGTTTAGATTTGAATTTGGAATCAAGGTTTCATGGGAGTTAAAGTCTTTTTTTTATGTTCCATGGTTAATGTACTCAGACCTTATTTTTTTCTTTTTACTGCAATACTTGATGAGCTTGCTTCCTGCTAAAAAAACAAAAAAGAAAGATTCTGCTTTTTTTGATGACAGGCCATTGTTTTCGACTACTAATGACGCAACTGAAAAAGAAAAAAAAGAAGATTTATTAGGCTATTCAACCTATGCTAAAAATTTAAGCGAGAAAATTCTTAATAGTAATTTCGAAAAATCATTTGCAATCGGCATAAATGGCAAATGGGGTTTAGGAAAAACTACTTTTATAAACCTCCTAAAGGAAGAAATTAAAGGCGATAATGTTATTGAAATAGATTTCAATCCATGGTACAGTCATAATTCAAAAAAAATCATCGAAGACTTTTTTGACACTTTGATTGAAAAACTACCCGATAATAGTTTTACATTAAAAAGGTCAATCAATATGTATTCGAGAAAAATTGCTGATATTAAAGCCAACTATATACTCGAAGCAATTTATCAAATAGTTTCTGTTTTTTCTCAAGATGCTTCAGCGGGAGCTCTTTACGAAAAAATTAATAATATTTTGATAGGGCTTAATAAGAAACTAGTAATATACATAGACGATGTTGACAGGCTTGACAAAGACGAAATATTTGAGGTTATAAAACTGATTCGCAACACTGCAAACTTTCATAACACTTTTTTTATTGTTGCATACGACAGAAACTATATAATTAATTCACTTAAAGAAACAAAAAAGCATAGAACTGAATTTTTTCTTGAAAAAATATTTCAATTAGAGATATCACTGCCTAATTTCAAAAAGACAGTGCTTAGGACAGTTTTGGCAGAAAAGCTTAAAAGCAAACTCCCAGAAAAGATTCACCAAGAAATTGACGATATTATTGTTGGGTCTTTAAGAACCGGCGTACCTGAATATTTGGACGAATGGCTTGAAAACATGAGAGATGTGACTAGATTGGCTAATTCATTAATATTGAATTATGGAAAGTTAATTGGCGAGGTTGTTTTTGCCGATTATTTAAGGATTGAGTTATTAAGGATTAAATATCCTAGTATTTATGAATTAATTTTTAAAGAGACAGCTAAATTCTTTGTCAAAAATACTGATGATTATTCTTTTAGAGGATTCAGATATGAATTGGCAATGATGTCAAATCTGGACAATAATAAGAAGAATTCAAATGATTTAAAAAACTCAATATTATATAAACACCTTAAAGAAAACTTAAATGAATACAATGTTTCAAAGAATGACGTTGACAAGATAATTGACCTAATACACGGAATATTTCCAATAAAAGGAAGCGGACTCAGATTAGGAGAAAGAAATCATTTATCTATTGTTTATCCAGACAACTTATATAGGTATTCTGCATACTCCCTTTTTGTAGAGGATTTGTCTGAAAATGATTTTCGTGAATCAATACAAATGGATCAGAAAATCTTAAATGAAAAAATCAAAGAATGGCTTGATAAAGGCATGGAAAGCAAAGTTGGTAAAAGATTTGTCGAGATAAGAAGTTTTGGCAGTAAAGAAGAATATGAAAAGATTATAAAAGCGATTTTTTATTTTGCCAACCTTCCATCAAAGTTTAGAGAAAAAGATCAGGATATTGTTCGATATGACCATTATGATTTAACAAATAAGATTCATGTAAATAAAAGCAACCCAAATTCCAAGTTATATGATAACCCAGATGATTTAAAAGAGTTTATAAGATCTTTATTGACTTATAAAGAGGAGGGTTTTGTTTATCAATATAGTTATATGGATTTTGTTAATAAAAATATTGCAGAAAGCTTCATCTTGGATTTGAAAGAACTGGAGAATATAAGCATAGAGTATCTTGAAAAAAATTGCAAGAAGCAATCTAAGCTAGATGAAAATCTTTGGTTTTTATACTATTGTTGTAAACAAACAATACAAGACAAAACGGTAATACCGCAAAAAGCAAATAATATTTTCAAGAATTTTGCATTAAAGAAAGATATTGATCAATTTCTCTATGACATAATTGATTTTACACCTAGAATGAAAAAATATAAAGTAAGTGAAGCAGTGGTAGAAATATTTGGGTCATGGGAAAATTTCAAAAAAAGTATTATATCCAAAAATAACATCAAATCAAATTACTTGAAAGAATTCCTTAGGTTTTATGATACATTTGCGGCAACAAATTATGAAAAATACGTTGAATTTGATTTTAAAGAAATTCCAATTGAGAAGAAATATCAGCAACGGTGAGCTAATGAAGAATAATATTGATTTACAACCTGTAAGTCAGAATATTATTAATCTTGTTTTGCAAAAAAAAACATTAAATGAGTTGCTATCCTATGTCTTTTCTATTCCGTTAAACGCCTCCCATGCTTTTAAAAACCGGATGCTTCCTTCTAGTGTTGTTAAATCTAACGAATCTGTTATTAAATGTGCATCAAATGTGATTTTTTTGTTTTTATCAAACTCTGAAAACCATTTGTAAGCTTTAAATCCGTGTGCGTCAGGACCAGGCAAGATAACGCCATATCTGTGATTCTTTTTGTCAACTTTTAAATCAAATATAACAAGTAAAGATTTAAGCTCATTCGGGTAACTAATGATGTTTGTGCCTAAAAATTCATCAGGAAAATCCTCTTTAATTATTGGAATAAAGGGAATAATTTTTTTGTCTGGATAAAAAAGTTGTTTCCTAATTATTTCAGAGTTTGGGTTAATATAATGACTGCCCCCGAATAAGTAGGAATATCCCAACTGGCTAAATGCTAGAATATAAGCTGTTCTAAGGAATGTCAATTCACATCCTCGTAAATTTGGTAGAGAAAAATTCACATTGAATAATTTCTGTGAATCAAATAGCTCCATGAATCTTTTTGCACCTTCATGAAAGTTCTTAGTCGTTATTACGAATTCAAGATGTTCTTTCTTAGCTATGCTTCCTTTCAATGAAAAATCATTATTTATCTTGAATTTAGTTTCTATTGGTGAGCATCCTTCGGCAAATTCTTTTGTTTTAATGTAATTAAGAAGCTTAATATCTTGGCTATGACCAGATTCATTATTCAATAATTTTGTTGTCAAAGCTACTGTTTTGCCGTTTAATGATTCTGGTGGAGCATGCTCTGCTGTTAGTTGATCATCAAAACTATTATCTAAACCCTCTCTTGTAAATATCTTGAATGATAATGGGCAAACATATATGCTTTGATTATGAAACTTCTCTTGAAATTTAAAACGTAGATGATTTTGAACATGAACCAAATTCGTGCTAAATTTATTAAATAATGCGATTTTTTTTCTTCTGTTAGTATTCATTACAAATGTGGGTTTAGTCTTTCCTACCCCTCTTCTTCTCCACCGCAAATAGCCCTGCTGTATATTTTTCGTAGAGCTCAAATAAAAACTCTATTCTGTTGGTTTCGCTTGTAAATGGTTGTGGGCGGTAGGCTCTGTCAACTGCTTTATCTAATTCCTGATGGGCTTTTACCAACTTTGGTGGCATTGCAATTGGATCGTATAAATCTGCGAGGCTGCTGCCCTCATATTCTGCTCTTACATCTAATGCCTTCTGGGCTGCATTTTCAATAGCAGATACCTGCTTTTCTGTTGGATTCTCTGGCCAAGGGTAGTTATTGTAAACAATGTCTTTAGAGTATCTATATCTTGATTCCAGTTTCCCACAAACATATTTTACCCACACCATGTGAATATGTGACATTAATACTCCAAAATGATATAGATTTCCTTCAGGAATAATATGGCAGCTATTATTAGCAATTACATTTTCCCCAAAAAATCCCATAGGTATGTATTTGCGATTCTCAGATGTTGTGCTCGGAATTAGAATATACGTGTTAGGATTATTTCTGTCTCTAAATAAAGTAGGTGTTACGGCAAATTTTTGAGTAGATGGAGCAACACTTTTTTCTCTGAAGTCCTTTACAGCTTCAACTCTTTTCATTACTAGAGGCATTTGTCTCAGTTCACCGGGTGTCGCATCTTCAAGCCATAAGCACCAACGATTTTCGTTGTTTAGATACTCTCTGGCACTAATTAATGGCAAAATAAACCTTTCTGCCATTGGTTCATTTTTTATTAACTCTTCTTTTTCTTGATTACTTAATAGCAAATTGCCACCATCTAATGGCATATTCCCAAAGCTCATTTTAGGCACATTACATATTGGCAACTGCCTAGTCATTATTAAGACATTATTACCATCAACCAAATATGGATTTATATTTTTTGCTTTGTTGTAATGCGGTTCTGCATTAATATCATTATAGACAAATAAATGTTTGTCAGGCACATCATAATTTGAAAAACCTATTATTACACAATAAACAGCTGCAACCCCTTTTGCTTCATTTTTCCATTTGAATGTATTATGTGCAAAGTGAATTTGTATTTTTTGTTTGTTTATTAACTCATTCCATAAAATTCCTACTTGTTCTCCTTGTGTAATTGAATTTGTTGATACAAAACCGACTTTGGTTAATTCATGGCTTCCTTTCTCTTTTTCGGGAGAGTATGTGTTTATGTATTCAGCAGCTTTTATATACCAACCGGTAACATAATCTACAACTCCTGCACCATGAGTATTTGCAAATAATTCCTTTATTTCTTTTCTCTGAACCTCATTCATTAATTTTGAACCAATAAAAGGCGGATTTCCAAGTATATAGTCAAATCTTTGTGGCTTTTTTTCCCAGGGAATAGGGTCTATTAAAGAATGCCAATCAATTCTGAGCGCATTTCCTTGCACAATCACAGGAGTTTTCTTTAATGGAAGCCTTACGTAATACTCTCCAAGTATTTCAGAAATAAGCCTATTCATCTGGTGGTCAATAAGCCACATGGCAAGCTGTGCAATTTGTGCCGGAAATTCTTCATATTCAATTCCATAAAACCTGTCAACATCAATTTTTATCAATTCAAACACATCTGTAACAGTTTGCCCTTTTTGCAAAGCTTTTATTATTTCCGTTTCAAGCAAACGCAATTCTCTATATGTTATAACCAAAAAATTTCCACAACCGCAGGCAGGGTCAAGAAAACGCAGTGTGGAAATTTTATCGTGAAAATCAGAAAGTTTTCTTTTATTGTTTTTAACTGTTTTAAATTCTTCCCACAAATCATCTAAAAACAATGGCTTTATAAGTTTCAATATGTTTTTCTCTGAAGTATAATGCGCACCCAAGTTTCTTCTTACTTCCTTGTCCATAACGCTTTGAAACAAAGAACCAAAAATTGCGGGTGATATTTTTCCCCAGTCCAACTGACAACATTGAAGCAATTTGTTTCTCATTTCGCTGTCAAAAGAGGCTATTGGCAATCTCTCTTCAAACAGTTTCCCATTTACATAAGGGAATAAAGCAAGTTTTTCATCTAAGTTTGTCAAACGATTTTCTACAGGTGTGTTTAAAGTCTCAAAAATCGACAAAAGATGTAGAGCAAGGTCGCTGCCATCAACATTTGTTTTTTGTTCAATGTATTCTTCAAAAATTCCTTTCTCAAAAATTCCGGTATCATCGGCAAACATGCAAAAAACCAACCTAACGAGATATACTTCAAGCTTATGCCCTGTATATCCAATTTCGTTAAGTTTGTCATGCAATTTACCCATCATTTCAGCAGCCTCAATATTAACAGGGTCTTCCTCTTTATACTCTTTCTTTTGATAACCTGCAATAAAAGCAAACAAATGAACATTATTAATTAGGTCTGCAAGTTTAAACTCATGCTGTTTGTTTTCATCAAGGTCGTAAAGCCTAAAAGTTTCAAAATTGCAAACAAGAATATATTTAGGCAATTCATGCTCCTGCAATCCAGGGAAATAGTCAACTGCTTGCTTGTATGCACAGTCAAGATCTTTGCCGCCTGATTTTTGCTCTACAAGCAAATGTCCTTTCCAGAGCAAGTCAATATAGCCGTCTTTTCTGTTATCCTTAGTTACCTTTCGTTCAAAAGTTGCAACTCTCCTTCGGGATATCCCGAAAACATTAAAAAAGTCGTTCCAAAAAGATTGTGATTCAGCACTTTCACTGATTTCGTTTTCCCATTCTTTGGAAAACTTAATTGCACGAGATTTAATTTCATTCCAACTGAGAGCCATAGTTTTTGTTTTTGGTAATTTCAATCAAATATAATATAAAAAACAAACAACTTTCTATGTTTGGATAAATCCATGGAGAGATATACTAATTGATTTGAGATAAAAAAACACCTAAGAAAGTAGCTAATCAAAACTAATTTCTCGGGTGTTATGCAAATATTGGCGTGCTTTATTAATAGGTCAGCAAAAACTTTTCACTTTTCACTTTTCACTTTTAACTTTTCACTTTTCACTTTCCACTTTTCACTTTCCACTTTCTCCTACCAATACCCAAAATCAGGATATTTATCCGGCATTTGGTCTTTTGGCATATCAAGTCTCAAGTAATAATCGAACCACTCCATTGTTCTGATTAGGTAGTCTAATCTGTGAACATTTTTCCTATTGCCATGACCTTCGCCTTTATACCATATTAATCTGACCGGAGCCTGACCGTGCAACTTTAATGTTCTGTAGAGTTCCAGACCTTGGGCCGGATGAACTCTTGGATCTTCAGTTCCATGTAAAACTAAAGTAGGCGTTTTGCTTTGATGAGCATATTTTATCGGGCTACGGGAATACACATCTTCAAACCTCTCATGAGTCCAATACCCCCAGTGCACATAATAATCTTCCCATGGTATATCGGTATTGTTTCTTTTAGAAATTTGGTTTGAAATGCCGACAAAAACAACGGCAGCGGCAAATCTTTCAGTATGCTTTGTAGCCGCCCATGCAGAGAAATATCCGCCATAAGAGCCGCCACCCATACCAACACGCTTAGGATCAACCATTCCTTTGTTTATCAAATCATCAATTCCATCCAAAACATCATCAAACTCAACTCCTGCCAAATCACCATATCCTGCCATTGTAAAATCAACGCCTCTCCCGGAGCTTGCCCTATAGTTTGGCATAAACACAAAATAATCTCTAGCAGAAGCTATCTGCCCCCACATTGAATACCCGGTAATCCACCCATTCTTAACTGCAGCTTCCGGGCCGCCATGAATGTAAACAATAAGAGGATATTTTTGACCTTCTTTATAATTTAGAGGATAAACCAATACGCCCTGAATGTCTTTTCCATCGCGCGCATAATAAACATGTTTTACTTGTTTCCCAAGCTTTACATCAGATAATAACGGATTATTATATGTAAGCCTTTCAAGTGATTTTCTTTTAAAGTTGTATAAAAACAATTCACCCGGATGTTGGCTGGTATTTCCTGAGAGTGTAATTATGCCATTATTATAATTAAACCTGTTAAAATATGCTCTTTCAGGTGCAATTACAACTTCTCTATTGGGTTTATCAAGCCTGTGTTCGCTCAATACAATATCAACACCTTCTTCTGCAGCGTATAAAAGTGTATTATTATCTTTCCACCCAATATCAATAACCGACAGCTCCATTCCTTGAACATAGTTTCTAAGCTGTTCGAAAGGTTTATTGTTAGGAACATCCACAACAAACAAGCTACCGGCAACAGAATCTTCAAGTTTACTTGAAGAGCGAAAAGCTAGCTTTTTACCATTTGGACTCCAAGCCATATTCTCAAGTTTCCCGGGCACATCAACTAAAAGTTTTGTTTCTCCGGTTTCCATATTTACTATGTTAATATCTTTAAACATATAGCTGTCGTCAACCAGATTTCTTGGGGCTATTGCAGCTGCAGCCCATTTTTTATCAGGACTTAAAACAAAATCAAAAACAGTTACATTTTTAGTTAGCTGAACAACCTGATGATTATCTAAATTATATCTGTATAGATTTAAGTGCCTGTATTCTTCTTCGTAAACATCAATTTCCCAACCTCTGCGTCTTAACTCTGACCTTAATGGATCGTCAGGAGAAATAGAAACTATCGCTAAAGTGTTTTCATCAATAAATTCATAAGAGTTAACGCTTGCGGTATGTTGAGTGATGGGATAACTTTCTCCACCGGATAAGCTTATGCCATATACTTGTACTCCGGGCAAATCTGAAAAATTTGCTCTGAATGTAATTGCATCCCCCTTGGGAGTCCAACCGATACTGAAAATATTTTTATTGCCGGTTATAAATGGAGTGCTTGTTTTTTTTCTTACATCATAAACATGAAGCTCTCTGTAATCAGAACCGGCGTTGTGAGTAAATGGTCTTGGCACAAGCAAAGTATAGGCTATGTAATTATTATCAGGAGAAGGAGCAACTTCAATCACTGATTTAAGCTCGAACAATTGTTCAGGTGTTAGTCCTTCGTTAGCATTTAAAAACTTTGCTGCAAAAAGCAAGACTACAACCAGCCCGGTAATAAAAGAGTTTAATATTTGCTTTTTCATGAGAATTATACTTTTTATGAATAATCAATTACAATTCTCAAAAATAAAAAAACAAACAGAAGCCGATTACTAATACAACTTATTTCGGGGTTAAAAATAGTTAAATAAGCCCCGACCAATAAAAGCAATTACTGAATTTGGCTTTCAGATTTTTTTGGGGTTTTGCGTCAAATATAGCATAAACGGCAGATCCACTTCCACTCATTGAGGCATAGACAGCTCCATTTGAATATAATTCGCTTTTTATGTCATTTATAACTGAATGATTAGACATAATAGGAAATTCAAAGTCGTTTTTCAATTCATTTTTCCAGGTAGAAATTGGTTGTTTTATTATACTTTCAATACTTTTTTCAGGAATAGCAGGCTTTACAAGAGAATACGCATAAGCAGTATTAACATGAAGATCCGGTTTAACAATAACAAAATATTTCCCATTTAATTCCAAATCAATTTCCCTTAACAATTCACCTCTGCCTTTGGCCACAGCCGGTTTATTCCCAATAAAGAAGGCACAATCACTGCCGAGCTTAGCAGCAAATTCAATCATTTTATTGTAATCAATATTGAGTTCAAACAATTCATTCAACATTTTAAGTGTAAAAGCCGCGTCAGAGCTTCCGCCACCCAAACCCGCACCAACAGGAATAGCTTTGTGAAGATGAATTTTAATGTTTGGGAGTTTATATTCTTTCTGTAAAAGGCTGAAGGCTCTCAAGCAAAGATTGTCATTATTATCAGGAGGAATTACAATTCCTGATGAATCGAAAGTAGTTTTCTCGTTTGCAGGTAAAATCTCCAAAGCATCGCATAATTTGACAGGAAGAAAAATTGTTTCGATATTATGAAACCCATCCGGTCTTTTCTCAACAACATTGAGCCCAAGATTAATTTTTGCATTTGGAAACAGTATCATATCTATAATTTGGGGATAAAGTTAATAAAATAAACTTGGTCAAAATTTAACATAGAAAGTCATTCTTAATTTTTATTTTTGTAAACTTAGAATTCAACAAAAACTTTTAAAAAAAATATACATAAATCACATAAAAAATTGCCATAATTTATGCCATTTCTCAACAAAGTACTTTCCTGGTTTTTGAAACAACGCATTTCACAGATTGAGCACTTCAAAGACAATCCTCATGAAGTTCAGCATGAAGTATTTAAAAAACTTATAGTAAGTGCCAAACATACTGAATGGGGTAAAAAATATGATTATGAAACTATTAAGACAATAGAAGATTATCAAAACAGAGTTCCAATTTCAGATTACGACCAGATAAAACCATACATTGAAAGGCTAAGACATGGGGAAAAAAACCTATTATGGCCAACAGAGGTAAGATGGTTTGCAAAATCATCCGGAACCACAAGTGATAAAAGCAAATTTATACCTGTAACACACGAAGCACTTGAAGATTGCCATTTTAAGGGCGGGAAAGATATGCTCGCAATTTATTGCCACAATAATCCTGAAACTGAAATTTTTAGTGGCAAAGGACTGGTTTTAGGCGGGAGCAATAAAATAAGCGAATTTAACAGCAATTCTTACTTTGGAGATTTGTCTGCAATTTTATTACAAAACTTTCCATTTTGGGCGGAGATGCTAAGAACACCTGATTTATCTATTGCTCTAATGGACAATTGGGAAGTTAAATTAGACATTATAGCAAAATCTACAATCACGGAAGATGTTACTAATATTAGCGGAGTACCTTCCTGGAATTTAATGTTATTAAAAAGAATTATTGAAATCACAGGAAGGTCGAATATTTTAGAAGTTTGGCCAAATCTTGAAATATTTTTTCACGGTGGAGTAAGCTTTGTTCCATATAAAGAGCAGTTTAAAAAACTAATTCCGTCTGAACAGATGAATTATTTGGAAACCTATAATGCATCTGAGGGATTTTTCGGCATACAAGATTTAAGAAGTCTTGGTGAAATGCTACTAATGCTGGATTATGGGATTTTCTATGAGTTTATTCCAATGGATGAAATTGGCAACGAAAATCCAAAAGCAATAACTTTAGACAAGATAGAGCTTAACAAAAATTATGCAATGGTAATATCTACAAATGCAGGCTTATGGAGATATCTGATAGGCGACACTGTAGTATTTACAAGCTCTAATCCTTACAGAATAAAAATATCAGGAAGAACAAAAAACTTTATCAATGCCTTTGGAGAAGAAGTAATTGTAGACAACACAGATAAAGCTTTAGCAAAAGCATGCGCTTTAACAAATGCTTCGATGCTTGATTATACAGCTGCACCTATTTTCCTTGGCGATAACAATTCAGCAGCTCATGAATATATAATTGAATTTGAAAAGGCCCCACAAAATCTAAGTGAGTTTACAAAAATTCTTGACGATACACTTAAACAACTAAACTCAGATTACGAAGCAAAAAGAGCTGCAGATTTATTATTAAAGAAACCTGTAATAAATTGCGCATCGCCTGGAACATTTTACGAATGGCTTAAATCTAAGGGAAAAGTTGGAGGACAGAATAAGGTTCCAAGGCTTTATAATGACAGAAGATACATTGATGAAATTTTAAAATTTGCAAATATCTGATAGTTCATAAAATCTTTTTACCTTAGAGACTTGATAAATAATTAACAAACACCCGGCTAAATGGCTAATATTGCGACACATACAAAAGCGTCAATATCTGTTTTTACAACAATGATTTCATTGTTTTTGTTTATGATTATTTTCAATAAAGCACTTTGCAATAATGAGCCTCCTGTGTTTGATTTTGCATTTGAAATTAAAGTAGAAACTGATTTTTTCGCAGTAGATCAATTTTCAAATATTTACTGGATAGAAAATGGAGCACTAAAAAAGCATATCAATGATTCAAAGGAAGTTATAAGCTTCAGCGACAAAAAATGGGGCGATATACAGTTGTTTGACGCTTCAGATCCTTTGCATATTATGGTTCTTTATAAAGATTTTAGCAAAATAGCTTTCTTAGACGGCAGCTTATCGCCAAAGAAAACTAAGTCAAACGACAAACTGATCAATGAAATCAGACCTTCATTGATATGCGGTTCTGCTCAAAATGGATTTTGGGTATATAGCCCCAATACATTTAAACTTTACAGAATTTCTGAAAGATTTAAAATAGAAGTTGAAACAGATGCATTAAATCAAAGATTTCCCGAGCTTGCCAATCCTTTTCACATGACAGAATCAGGAGATAAATTATTTATTAGCGACCAAAGCAGCGGGATATGGGTGTTTGATAGGTTTGGAAATTTTTTGTATTTGATTCCATTAAAAGATGTTTCATATTTCCAAGTAAAAGATAAAAGCATCCTATATTTTAATAAAAATCAGCTTGGGCTTTATGATTTTGAGCAACATTTTGAAGAGTTTTTTTTATTGCCTGACACTAATATTGTCAAAGGATATATTTATGGAATGACTTTATATTTATTAACATCTGAATCGATAAAACAATACAAAATAAAATAAGTACGAAAATTAATAATTGAGAATTATGCACATAGCAATTGCAGGAAATATTGGCTCAGGCAAAACAACACTTGCTTCTTTACTTTCAAAACATTACGGATGGGAAGTTCATTACGAAGATGTAGAGTCGAATCCATACTTGAATAACTTCTATGAAGACATGCAACGATGGTCTTTTAATCTCCAGGTTTACTTTCTAAACAGTAGATTCAGACAAATTGTTGACATTAGAAAAAGCGGCAAAACAGTTATTCAAGATCGTACCATATATGAGGATGCATATATTTTTGCTCCCAACCTTCATGCTATGGGGTTGATGTCTACAAGAGATTTTGATAATTACTCTAGTCTCTTTCAATTAATGAGTTCATTTCTTGAAGGGCCTGACCTTCTAATATACCTTAAAGCAAGCGTACCAACACTTGTAAGTCAGATTCAAAAACGAGGCAGAGATTATGAAAATTCTATTCGTCTTGATTATCTGAAACGATTAAATGAGAGATATGAAGATTGGATTGGCGGTTACAAACTAGGTAAACTTCTTGTTATAGATGTTGATAACAACAAGTTTTCTGAAAATCCTGAAGATCTCGGAGATGTTATTAGGAAAATAGATGCCGAAATTCATGGGCTATTTTAGCGATGATAATTCGACTTATTGCCTGTATTTAAAACCATTTAAGGCGAACATAAACATCAGCTAATCATATAGTTTTACAAAATTATTTAAGAAAAAGTTAAAATCTAAAGACTTTTTTATAACTTAGCCCAGTTATTTACGTATGATAATTGAAAAACTGACTAATTTTTATCAGTATAAGTTTTAGAATAATTATTACAATTTTTTAGCTGTATTTGATAACCCAAAACAAATAAAACATGAAAATAGGGAAATATATTAGTGAATTATTATTTACTAAAGATATTGTAATCCTTCCTGGATTTGGAGAATTCTCTACAAAGTATATTCCTGCTCGCTTTGTTCCCGAGAAGAAAAAAGTTGAAGCACCATCAAAGGAAGTAACTTTCAATGGAAAAAACAAAGCAGAAGATAATTTGCTTTCAGATTTTATTGCAAAGCAAGAGAGCAAACCTACACCTGAAGTTAAAACTTTCATTGAGAATTTTGTCAAAGAACTTAACAGCTCATTGAAATCAGGAAAGAAAGTTGAGCTTGAAAGCATCGGACATTTCGCCCTTGCTCAGAATGGAGAAATTGAATTTTCTCCCGACAAGTCGATAAACTATTTAGGAACCCCCGGAGCTTCGCAATCTATTGCCGAACCTGAGAAAAAATCTCCGGAACAGGCTAAAACTGAAGTTGATAAAATTATTGAAAAAGCAGAAGAAGTAAAGAAAGACCAGCCTGCTGCTGCAGAAACAAAACCTGCTGACAAGCCTGCTGATATTAAACCATCTCCTGCAACAAGCCCAATAAAACCTATTAAAGAAAAAACCGGACTTTCTCCTATCATGAAGCTTGTAGCTTTCTTGTTTGTACCTCTTTTAGTAATAGGAGTAATTGTAATTTTTAATTTTGATTATTTATTTGGAGATAAAGCTATAGATTTTAAGAGCTTTTTCGACAAAAAGCCAAAACAGGAAATAAAAACAGCATCTCCAACATCGAAAGAGAAAGCTCCTGAAATAGTAGTAGAAGAAAAAGAAGTAGTTTCGGTAAAATCTCCAATGCCTGAGCCCGGAAGAAAAGTGTATTACATTGTTGTAGGAAGCTTTGAAGAAGAGCATAATGCACAAATTATGGTTGATGAGCTTAAGAGAAAAGGAGCAGACAATGCAAGAGCATTTGGCAGAAACCCATTAGGATTTTATAGAGTAACTTATGATTACTATTATGATCTTAGAGAAGCTGAACAAATGCTTGCAACAGTTCACCAAACTATTAGCCAGGATGCCTGGATATTACACAGATAATTAATTTTTTTATAAAAGTGGCAAAAACCAAGTTAAAGAAATTCGCCGAACTCGACACTTTAACAAACGTATTACAACCAGATTGCCAAAACATTTCTGAATACCATTATTTGCGCGGCCATTGGAGCCGCGCTTTTTTTGGTAACAGCAACCCTCTTGTTTTAGAAGTTGGATGCGGCAAAGGAGAATATACAGTTAGTCAGGCTCTGGCAAACCCGGATAAAAATTTCATTGGTATTGATGTTAAGGGTGAACGTCTGTGGAGAGGCGCTAAAACATCTATTGAAAAAAATATAAAAAACACTGCATTCCTCAGAATTCAGGCTCAAAAGCTTGAATATTTCTTCGACAAATGCGAAGTTTCTGAAATATGGATTACATTTCCCGACCCTCAACTTCAAAAACCAAAAATTAGAAAGAGACTTACTTCTGAAAGGCTTCTTGAAGTATATAAAAATATACTGATTCCAAATGGAGTAGTTCATTTAAAAACCGACAATAAAGTTTTCTTCGATTATACGGAAGAAATAGTAAAGTTGTACGGACACAATCTTTTGGCAATATGCAGAGATATTCATAATCATAAAAATAAAGTTGATCCGATTGTTACAGAGATTATGACTTATTATGAAGAAAAGTATGTAAAACAAGGAATAAAAATAAACTACCTGAAATTTTCATTGAAACAATAACATGTCGGAAAACCATTCTTCTTTCTTCGAGAAAGTATTTAGTGTTGTAAAACAAATACCATTTGGACGGGTAACATCATACGGGGCAATTGCTGAATACATAGGCATGGCAGGAGCTGCCAGAATGGCAGGTTGGGCAATGAACAAATCGCACAGCATACCCGACAACATACCTGCACATAGGGTTGTAAACAGAAACGGAGTTTTAACGGGTAAACATCATTTTGGAGGCACGGATGTTATGAAGCAGTTGCTGGAAAGTGAGGGTATAGAAGTAAAAAACGACCAAATAATGAATTTCCAAGAACACTTTTGGGATCCAGTTAGAGAATTATAATTAATATTTAGCTATGGAACATGAACATTTTCATTTTCAAGTTTGTTAATCCTATTGAAGCAATTTAGATATTCCTCAAAAAATATAACTTTGCAAACTCTTAAAAAAATTATCATAATACTAACAATACAAATATTACAAACATGGCAAGTTCAAAAGAAGAATTAATCAAAAAAGTAGAAAATGTAATTGATCAAATCAGACCTTATCTTGAAGCTGATGGTGGAAATATAAGGTTTGTTAATATAACCGACGATAATGTTGTTAATGTTGAATTGCTTGGCGCATGTGGAAGTTGCCCTATGAGTCAGATGACATTAAAAAACGGAGTTGAACAAGCTGTTAGAAAGGCTATTCCTGAGATAAAATCAGTAGAAGCAGTTTAATATTTTTTTTACTAAAAAGAATATCTGGCAACAATTGGCATACGGCGTCCGATTCCAAAGGCTTTCCCTGAAATCCTCAGAACGGGCGCCGTTTGGTGTCTTTTATATTCATTTACATTAACCAGATACAAAACTCTTTTTACAACATCTTCATTAAACCCAAGTGCCACAATTTCATTTTGAGACATTCTGTTTTCAATATAATGTCTTAAAATTTGATCAAGCTCAGAGTACTCCGGCAAAGAGTCTGAATCTTTTTGGTTAGGTCTAAGTTCTGCCGAAGGTGGCTTAATAATGATATTTTCAGGAATTATCGCCTTTTCTTTATTAATGTAATTGGCCAACTCATATGCTTCTGTTTTATACACATCTCCTATAACTGACAATCCTCCGCACATATCTCCGTAAAGAGTACCATATCCCACAGCTGCTTCACTCTTATTACTGGTATTAAGCAATACGTGACCAAATTTATTTGACAATCCCATTAAGATAATCGCCCTTGCTCTTGCTTGTAAATTTTCCTCTGCGATTCCGAATGAAGTGTCTTTAAAATTTGATTCAAGTGTTTTTATAAGAGTATTATATGTATCGTTAATTGATATGATATCGTATTTTACATTAAGGTTATCAGCTATTTTAATAGCATCATAAACAGAATGCTCTGAGGAAAAAGGTCCGGGCATCAGAATTGCCCAAACATTATCCTTACCCAAGGCCTCAACAGCAAGTGCAAGTACTAACGCAGAATCTAACCCTCCTGAAAGACCAAGTATAGCTTTTTGAAACCCAAGTTTACGGAAATAATCTTTAATTCCCATTATCAAAGCATTATAAATTAGAGCATATTTCTCTTCTTTACTTTGAGTTCTTGAAAAGGAACATTCAGGAAGCTTATCAACTTCATCAAGATTAAATATTCTGAAATCTTCATTAAAAAAAGAAAGCTCAGCAACCACACCTCCCCTGCTATTAATTACAAGGGAACCGCCGTCAAATAAAAGTTCTGTATGTGCCCCTACTTGATTTACGTTTATAAGAGGGATATTGTAATTTAATGCATTTGCACACATTGTGGTTTTACGCTCAATGGCGTGGTTATATGAAAATGGTGATGCTGAAATGTTAATTATTATGTCAGGATTTTGTTTTGACAGCTGTTCCATAGGCGAATTGGAATACAATGGACTTTGATTCATATTCCATAAATCTTCACAAACAGTAAGGGCGATTTTGACCCCATTTAAGTCAACGATATTAAACTCGGAAGCGGGTTCAAAATACCTGTATTCATCAAAAACGTCATAATCCGGCAAAAGTCCCTTATGGCATAAAGAGTCAACTCTTCCATTCTTTAAAACATATGCAGAATTAAAAAGTCGCTTACCTTTCAATCCCGGATTAAATGACGGTGCACCAACAATTGCTGCAATTCCATTACAATGAGAAGCTATATTGTCAATAGCTTCCTTACAATTAACGACAAAACTGTCAAACTCTAGTAAATCTGCAGGTGGATATCCGCATACGGCAAGCTCTGAAAAAACAACGAGGTCGGCTCCTTGTTCTATTGCTACATTTATTGATTCTATTATACTGGATTTATTCCCTGAAAAATCACCAATTAAATAATTATGCTGCGCTAAAGCAATTTTCATTATGCTATTATTAAAAGACGATACCTAATGTAACCTGAAAGTAGTTTGTAATAGCACTATGTTTGCGATCGTGTTCAGGTTTTGCCTTTAGCAAATTTGTAAAGCCATTATTGTATTCTAAACCAATAACAACAGATGCATTTTGCGCAAGAGAATACTCAACACCTGCTCCAATAACCAATCCCACGCGCATAAAAGTTATATCACTTTTTATATCAGGATCATCATCTACCCTAACGTATGTATCGTTATAAAACCTATCTGTTCCTTTTGCATTGATATTTGCCCCTAATCCCAATCCAAACTGCCCATAGTAAGTAGTGTATCCAACTTCATTAGTAAGAAGCTTAAGGGTTAATGGGATTTCAAGATACTGTAGATTATATGTTCTCCTTTGAGTAACATCGGTTTCAACATTGTTTATCAGTTCTGTTGCCGGCATTAATAGTTTTCCACTCCAGTGAGATAGAAAGACACCTGATCCAACGTAGTAGTTATCTGCCAATCTGAAATCAGAGATCAATCCATAAGAAATACCAAAACGCACTCCTTCATTTTCAAAGTTTCTGGTTTCAGGTCTCAACCAACCTAAATTTGGAGATGCCATAAGACCTAACTTCACAGATTTATAATCTTTATAGCCCTGAGAAAACACATTTACTGACAATGATATTATCAAGCTTATTGTTATGGCAATATTTTTCATAATTTTGATGTTTAACATATTAATACATTTGCAATATTAATCAAATTTTTCCATTTGAATAACAACGGGAAAAAACATAGATTGTTACATTATAAATTATAACACTTATGGCAAATAAAAAGTTTATTATTAAAACTATTTTGACAATTACGACAATAATATCAGTTTTTACATTTTCTTGCAAAACTCCTAACCCATATGATGTAGACACTTCAAAAGTTATTGAAGAGCCGGTAAAAATCAGCAGATATGAAGTTGCATTATTTGAAGCAAATCCATATGATTTGCTTAAAGATTTGGAGCCATATCAGGAGGAGTTTTCTTTTTTTATTGGTGAAGGATTGAAATCTGAGCAAGGGCAACAACAACTGTTCGATTTTGTTACCGATAGATTTTTGCAGGAATTGTATTTTGATGTAACCGAGCAATATGCAGACCTCACATTTCTAGAAAAAGAATTATCTCAAGCTTTCAGATATTACAGATACTACTATAAAGATCAAAATAATCCAAAAATATTCACCTACGTATCAGGGCTCGATTCCGAAATGCCTGTAAAATATGCTGAAGGTAATATTATAATTGGATTGGACATGTATTTAGGAAGACAATACCTCAACTATGAAAGAGCAGGGGTTTCTGCATTCAGACGACTAAGTTGTTCAAAGGAATATATTACTGCAGATATTATGAGAGTGATGGCAGAAATCAACATGCAATCAGAAATTAATTTACCTTCAAATTTTTTAGATTTTATTATTTATGAAGGAAAGACACTATATTTTCTTGACCTTATGCTTCCAAACACTCCTGATTCCATAAAAATAAACTACACTACTAATCAAATAAGATGGATGGAGAGAAATTCAAGAAATGCATGGGCTTATTTTATAGACAACGAACTTTTATTTACACAAGACCGACAGATAATCAGAAAATTTGTTGGAGATGCTCCATTTACTGCAGTATTTGGTCATGAATCAGCTCCAAGGGCGGGCGTATGGTTTGGATGGCAAATCGTTCGTGAGTTTATGAAAAGAAACCCTGACATTAGTATTCAGAAATTGCTTTTAGAACTAAAACCACAGGAAATACTAAATAAATCGGCGTACAAGCCTAAATAGAATTAATTTCAGAGCTGTATTTTTTATTGTTAGCTTCAATAAATGAGAGCATTTCATCTCTGCCAACATTCTTTTCGCTTGAAGTAATAAAAATTTCAGGAAGAGGGTCCCAATTCTTAGCCAAAGTATTTTTATATTCTAACACATTGGCATTCAATTTATTTAAAGTAAGCTTATCGCTTTTTGTAAAAACAATTGCAAAAGGAATCTGATTTTCACCGAGCCAATTTACGTATTCAAGATCGTTTGATAAGGGCTTATGTCTTACGTCTATAAGTAGAAACAAGCAAATTAGATTAGACCTTTTTTTAAGGTATGAATGAATCATTCTTTCCCATTTCTCTCTTTCAGATTTTGATACTTTCGCAAACCCAAAACCGGGTAAATCTGTAATATACCAAGATCCATTAATTAAAAAGTGATTTATCAGTTTTGTTTTACCCGGAGTAGAAGACGTTTTGGCCAGCGACTTTCGGCTAGTGACCATATTAATCAAAGATGATTTTCCCACATTAGATCTTCCAAAAAAAGCATATTCCGGGACTCCTGGCTTAGGGCAGTCTGAAAGCTTTTGCGAACTCTTAACAAACTCAGCCTCTTTTATTATCATTATATTTTTAGTACTTTACGTGTCTTTCTTTCTTGATGTCGTAAATATCACCGATAGTAATCATAATTCCGGTTTCCTCAACCCCACCAAATGTATCATTAATAGCCGTGCCAAATGTTTTCATTGTTGGGCTAAGATTCATATAAGAATTAAATAAGGGCGGAATATTTTCATTAAAACTACGCACTTCTCTGAACAATATTTTATGATTTTCATCTATAGATCCGGCACTAAATAGTTTATCAAAAGAAGATACATCTGTTTTGAATCCAAGGGGATTTTTGGGGTATATCATTTTCTCTTTATCGGGGAAAAATTTGTTCATAAAGAACAGAATCATATCTCTCGCAATAGGATTAAAAGTAGTGTACATTGTTACCTTTCCAAAAAAATACTTCATGTCAGGATTATTAACTACAAGTGCTCCTAGCCCATCCCACAGATTATCAAGAGAATACAAACTCTTTCGGCTAACCCTGGCTGATTGGTAATTAGGCTGAACAAAAGAACGACCTAATTCAATAGTATACGGAAAATATTCATTAATAAACTTTTCTGTAAACTCA
>CAZRNU010000050.1:0-20309 GCA_964601515.1 uncultured Bacteroidales bacterium
TCATATTTGTCTCCTGTCACTTTTATCTGATCTGTTAACAAAGTTATTTTAATTGGGCACCTGGGCAAAGACCCTGAAATCAGAACAATTGAAGGCGGTGCAAAGAAAGCTTCTTTTTCATTAGCAACAACAGAAGTTTACAAAAACAAAGATGGTGTAAAAACTGAATCAACAGAATGGCATAATATAATATTATGGCGTGGACTTGCTGAGCTTGCAGAAAGTTATCTAAAAAAAGGTAGTCAGATATACCTTGAGGGAAGAATAAAATACAGACAGTATGACGATAAAGATGGTGTAAAAAAGTATATTACCGAGATTAATGGAGATACTTTAACTTTCTTGGGTGGAAGAAAAGACTCAGAAGCAGGTTCAAGTCCAACTTCAAAAGACGCAGTTGAAGATTTACCAACAAATGATCAAGATGACGACCTACCGTTCTAGAAAAAAAGCCTCAAGAAATTGAGGCTTTTTTTTATCCAATCCTGTACTCTAAACTTAATCTCGATTGATGATCTGATAGGTTTGCAATTATTTTTTTGAGCATTATTTTTTCTAAATCACTCAGAGTTTTGGTCTGAATCTGATTATTAACAATAGTGTTAGCTTCAATTTGCTTCAATTGATTTTTAATTCTAAGCAACATTAAAAATCTATATGCTTGCTCTATTTCTTCCTTAACTGTATCTGTAACAGCGTCTGCAGAGTGAAGAGCAAAAAGCCTCTCTAAAGTATTTCTTTCACCAATTCCAAATTTCAGTGACCATAATCTTACTATGCTGGTTATAGTAAGCAAAGGAAGTTTTACATCATAATAATCAACATGCTTTGCACTTTCAATAGCATGAAGTTTTAATGTAATGGTGCTTTGTGCAAGATTATAGAAAAAAACATTTTTATCTTTAAGATTTTTCTGGCAGAACTGCTGAAGTTTGTTTGCAATATCAAAATCGCCAAAAACAGGTCTGAAATCAAAAAATATAGAAATGTTAAGAATTTCCTGAGGATTTGGTTTTTCAATCCATTCTGAAATTAATCTTTTCCAATCTTCCATCTCAAGGCACCATTGTTTATTCATTGCCATAACGCCTCCTTTACATAAAGGATATCCGGCTTTATTAAGTTTTTGGCAAATGTTTTCTCCCAGATTCAAGAAATAATCCTGAAGGATTTTATTATCTGCGCCAATGTTATTAATAAAAATAATGGCATTATCCTGATCAGTAGCAAGCGTTTGTTCTCGCCTGCCCTCGCTTCCAAGTGCTAAAAACACAAAAGAGGTTGGCGGATCTCCAACTTCATTGATTGCTTCATTAATAATTTTTTCAGTAATTGTATCTGACAGTTTACTTATTAGCTTACCTGTGGTTGCAACACCGGTGCCTGTTTCCACTAGTGATGAAATTAACCTCGGCAAGCGATTCATGGCCTCATTAATTTCATAAATTGATTCAGATTTTTGAATTGAATTAATTAAATATTCAGGCGTATCTTTTCTTAACTCTGAAAGACGAATTAAGCTAATATATGAGTGGGATTTATTATCGGCAGAATTCACAACAACATAAGATACATTATGCTGCATCATTAATGTGAAGGCATCCATAACCATATCATCTTCAGATACTGCAATAATAGGAGAACTCATTATTTTAGCAACTGCAACTGAATCGTTATTTCCTGCAGCAATAACTCTTCTGCTGATATCACTATGAGTAACCAAACCCATCAATTCATTTTGCTCATCCACAACAAGAAGTACGTCAGATTTTGCGCTAACCATTAGTTTCGCAGCAATCTTAACGCTGGTTTTTAAATCACACTTTGGTGCAGTTAGCATAAAATCCTTCAAAGGCTGCAAAAGAACATTTGCAGATAATTGTAATGAAGGAGGATTTTTCTTAAAGTCTGAATCTCTGCTAAGATGGTCGTAAGCATCAATTATAACCCCATCACAGAAATTTAATTTACCATCAGCATCCTCAACAGGAAATAGTGAAACCATTGCCATAAATACAGTACCATCTCCCTTTCGAATTCTAATAAGTTTATCTTTTACATGGATTCCTTCATTTATTGCTCTTACAACTTCTTTTTTCTCGCCTGATAAATCGAAAAGTTCCTGCACATGAGTATCCTTTAATTCATATTGAGAGGAATAACCAAGAAGCTCTAATGCTTTAGTATTAATTTCTGTGAATCTGGACTGTCTTCCAAGGGTGCATCTAAAAACACCAATATTCATAAGGCCGGCAATAGACTTGAATTTTTCCATGCTCAAGTCGAGTTCTCTTTCTACATTCTTATGTCTGGAAACATCCTTAACGGCATAAATAAACCCCTTTTTACCTTCAATTTCAAATTTGGAAATGTTAATTACCACATCTACTAGAACTCCGTTTTTCTTTTGAATTTTTTTTTCAGCAGACAATTGAGAAGCATTAACAATTTCTTTATTATCATCATTCTTGTCTAAACCTACTATCTCTTTGAGAGTTTCAATAAGTTTATAATTGTGCTCATCAAAATCAGACTGAGAGTATCCCAAAAGATTTAGAAGATAAGGATTGCAATAAACTATTTCATTTTCAATCACCATCAATACTCCATCAGTAGATGCTTCCACTAGCTTTTTATATCTCTGCATTGAATCTCTGAGCCTTTCCTGGGCTGCATTTCTTTCTTGCTCGGCAACATAGTTTCTTCTTGCCAGATAGCTTATTATTGTTCCTATTAAAACAGTAATTAATAGAGAAATCCAAACAACTTTTTGAGTAAGATTGGCAATTTCTCTTTTCACATCTTCAATATAAATACCTGTTCCAACAATCCATCCCCATGGTTCATAAGATTTTACATAAGATAATTTTGGTACAACAGTGAGGCTGTCATCTTTCCATTGCCAATCGTATTCAACATATCCATCACCATTATTTTTAACAATATTCACTATATCAACAAAAAAATTCCTACCACGAGAATCTCTATAATCAGACAAATTAGAACCAATCAAGCCTGTTCTATAGGGGTGCATAATCATTACAGGAATAGTGTCGGTAATCCAGAAATAATCCTTTAGTTCTTCTCCATACCTCATATCACTAATAATTAAAGATGCTTCAAGCTTTGCATCTTCAAGATTAAAATCCTCGTCAATCATTGCGTCCAGCTTATGCATTACGCTCCATGCTGTATTTGTGAGCTCTCTGATAGTTTCTCTTTTACCATTCATTAAACTTTCTCTGTAATTTGGAATTACAAAAACAAAAATTGCAGCAAGGAATAATAATACTGCAGCCATTGACGGGAGTAATATTCTAAAAAAGAATTTGGTATTATTTATCATATTGTCAATGTTTTATCCAATTAAACAAGGAGTTATTTCATAAGAGGCAGTATTGTACAATAAATATGTCCCGGATTTTCTTCCACCAGTAACAGGAGGACAAAAAACTATTCTATAGTTACTTTTTATCGAAAACGGTTCATATCTTGGAGCCGACCAAAAAAGTTTCCCGGCAATGTTAACACCACTAGGATGTGCATGTCCGGAAAAAGCAAGCTTTGCATCACACTCTTCCATAAAAGAAAAATGTTCTTTTAATTCGCTTATTTTATAAGGGAACCATTTGCCAATACCCGACATATCAGGCTTTATAAAATGCGAAAATAAAATATTGTAATTTTCTGTCGCAGAAATTTCAAATTCTTTTAACCCTTTAAGAAAGCTCATATTCTTTTCAGACAGCGCAGGTATCACTTCTTCTTCATACAACCACAGTGTATTATTGGCAATTGATTTCCTTTCTTCTAATGAAAGACTATACCAATTGTCGGGAATATTTTTCTCCTTATAATAAGATGGGAGCCTTTGGCTGTTAAATAGGTCGTGATTACCTGGAATTACTATATCTGCTTCCTCTCTAATTAAATCAACACAAGCATTAGCGTCAGGTTTGTGATCATAAAACTCTCTGGCAAAACCGGTAATATCGCCAAGGCAAACCAATAAATCATAGCCCTTGGATTTTATTGATTTGAATGCCTTTTCCAGCATTGCAATATCTTCATGTATGTCGGAAAGAATTGCTATTCTCATGCGCTCTGCAGGTTTGTTTCAAAGTTACTAAAATTAAAAAACAAACAAGTAACACCTGCATCTTTTTGCATCAGGATATATAAATGTTTAGACAATAGGCCTGTTATAGCCTGTCTTTGGGGAATATTTTTCTTAATGTACTACGTTTTTTTTCAGGCTGATTAAATAAAACATTAAGATTGTTTTCAGCGGCCAGGTTATCCGGCCATAATTCTAATGCCTTAAGATACATTTTTACTGCATCGTCGAATTCTTCACGGTGCCTTAATACTATACCATAATTAGTGTAACTAACCGACAATCTCCTTGGTGTTTCTGCCTGAGCTTCAGCTATCTGCTTAACTCGTTTCTTTATGTATCTTTCAGTATTCTTATTTTCAAAAGCAATATCATTATTATTGAAATGAGGCAGGATAAAACTTTTTATTTCCTCCCTGTTTTTGTTTTCGTATGTTTCAATCCATGATGAATAAAGTTCAATGCTTTTCAAGGCATTAATTTCAGCCAATTGAAGTAAAGAATCTTTAGAAATGCTGTCGTTTGAATTCAATGCCATAGAAATGTAAGCTGCAGCTCTGTTATTGTATAAAACGCCAACTTCATATGAAGCTGCATAATGCTCATATTTTAAATAGATTGACTCAATAGTATCCATAAGATAAAACACAGAATCAAATAAGGCATTTTCAGCATAGTGATTATATTTTTCGTATAACAAATGAGCATCATAAACACGAGGATCTGTAGAAAGATTTTCATATTTATAATATCTGTCGGCAATTACAAGAGCCAAAATAAAAAGAGTACTCATCACAATGATGAGTACTCTTGAGGATTTATTCTTTAAAAATTTCATATTCTACAAATGAACCTGTTCAACCAAAAACTTACGAATTTCGATAGGCGTAGGTTTAGTAAGCTTAGAAACAATAATATTAACTAAAATTGCAAGAGGAGCACCTATCCATGCAAAATACCAAGCACCAAGCCAATATTCAACGAACTGATGATATGGAAGAACTATTCCTGATTTTCCAACAACGAAGTAGGAAATAGAAATTATTGACACTAAACAACCTGCAATTAATCCTGCAATTGCACCTTGTTTATTTGAACCACTCCACCAGATTCCAAGAAGGAATAATGGGAAAATTGTACAACCGGCCAATGAGAATGTAAGAGCAACTAATTCGGCAATAAGAGCAAGTTCCTGCATTGCAATTATAGCGACAATAATTGCCATTAGAATTGTTCCCAATCTTGCAATCATTAGTTGTTTTTTAGCAGTAGCTTCAGGGTTGATAACTTTCACATAAAGGTCGTGAGAGAAAGCCGAAGCACCGGTAACCAGCAATCCTGAAACAGTTGAGAAAGCGGCAGAAACGGCACCTGCAGCAAGAAGGCCAACAATCAGAGGATGAATATTACCCAGCTGAGCTGTATAAACTACAATTGCATCTTTTGCCAATGCACCAACTTCCGGGTGAGCGGCTAGAATTTTTCCAAAAGCGGCATAAACAGGAGCTGTCCAATAAAGAATACAAATAAAGAACAAACCCCAAACTACTGACCATCTTGCATCTTTAGAATTAGGCACAACATAAAATCTTTGAATAACGTGAGGAAGTCCTGCGGTACCAATCATAAGAGCAAACACTATAGCCATCCACTGAAAGAATGTTCCACCTGAAGAAATAGCCCATGGCATTGCGTACTCCGGAGAAGCAACAATCGCAAAATGATGTCCATAATTATTAAATAATTCTGCGCTGTCGGCAAGAGAAATTCCTGAAACTATATCAGAAACAACAGATCCGTATCCGATTGGAGGTAAAAGCCAGAAATAATCGTATTTGAATAATAGAATAAACAATGGGATAAGGAAAGATACAATAATAATAACATATTGGATTTGCATATTCTTAGTAACACCAAGCATACCTGAGATTAAAGTGTAAGCTAAAACTACTCCACCACCAATGATTAAAGCATAAACATAGTCTATACCCATAATCCATTTAAACATAATTCCAATACCGCCAAACTGAGCTACGCAATAAGCTATAGAAATAAGGATAGCAAGTATAGCACCGAATATCCTTAATCCTCTTGAATAAAATCTGTCGCCAATAAAATCAGGGGCCGTATATTTACCATACTTTCTTATCTGACCAGCCATAAGTATAAGCAGAAGAACATAACCACCTGTCCAACCCACAACATAAGCAAGACCATGATATCCTGTTCCAAACATAAGAGCTGCCATTCCAAGGAAACTTGCTGCACTCATCCAGTTTGATGCAATTGCCATACCGGAACCAACTCTTGAAATACTTCTACCGGCTGCATAATAATCAGATGTATCTTTAGCACGGAATAAAATTCCAACCATTACAAATGTTATAAGAACAAGAATAAGTATAATGGCAGGTCCGGTTTTGAAACTACCTTCCAGCTCTGTGGCTTTGGCTGCTGCATGTGAAGACACAGACACAAGGAGCATTATAATTAAGAATAATATCTTTTTCATCATATATCGTTTTAATGTTATTATTAGAAAAATTAAGCCATTTGTTCCTGTTTCTCTATTTTGTCTGTCTCAACGCAATATATCCAACATAGACCAACAAACAGTATTAATAAAAACACTGCAGAATAGAAATAATGGAATGGGAATCCGAGAAAAGTAAAATCCGTAAGGAATGATCTGTTGTGTGTCATATAAAGATTCATTGCTTTTTCAACCAACACTTTGTTTTCTTCAGTAAACTCGTCTTTTGAATAGTTTTCAACCAACACTTTGTTTTCTTCAGTAAACTCGTCTTTTGAATCGGGGTTGATAGCGAAAGAAATTGCAATTATTTTAGTATCCTCAGCACTAACACCAATTATACTGGCAACATCTGCTTCAAGTTTTTTTCGTGCAATAATATACTCAGGATTTGCAATATTTTCACTTGAAGATTTTAGTTCGTTGAATACTTCTACATTATGACAAAGTTCGTCAAGCTCTTCACCGGCCACTTGAAATAGGCTCCAGTTAAAAGCATTAGCAAGAGCAGCTTTCATATCAGGCTTGATATAAACCTTTCCTAAACACTGCAATACAGAATTAGCAAGTGTTTTAAGTTCTTCTTCAGAAGCATTGCCATCTTTAACTTGAGTCCAAACCGAATTAAACTCAGTAAGCGCAGGTTCAGGTGTCGGTTTTCCAAGCAGCTTAAGTGCTATCTGAAATCCAAAGATCGCTATAGCCCATACTAATACAAGCTTTATGACCATGTTTCTATTTCTTCTTGCCCGTGATGTAACAGGCTTGAAAAAACTCACGTGATAATCGTTATTTGTATTCTCCATAAAAATTGATAATTAGTTGTTTGGTTACTTTTAAGTAAGTTAAAATAGATTAAAAATTCAGGGAGCAAATATAATTATTGTTTTGACTAATTATACTTTTTTTTAAAATATCTGTTTGAAACAATACAAATCTAAGTTTTGAAAAAAGAACTCATAAAAATAAAATTCATGATAATGTAATTGTTAATAAAAAATGATTACTTTTGCGCCGGTTTTAGAGAAAGATTATCGAATCCCTCCATTTTAAACAATCTACAGTGTTTTTTTGGTTGAATCTAAAAACTCCTTCGCCATGAAATTTGGAAAAGGATAAACGTTCTGTTGAAATATTATTAACAGGTTAACCTGATATCTCCATTAAGGCTGGTTCGGGAAGGCCTTAAAACTTTAGAAAATGTTATTTACACAAATGGGTCTTTCCCATGAAATTCTTAAAGGCATAAAAGCCTTAGGATATGAGACAGCTACCCCCATTCAGGAAAAAGTTATTCCTGCACTACTAGAAAAAAAACGCGACATTATCGGCTTAGCGCAAACAGGCACCGGCAAAACCGCAGCATTTGGATTACCTGCTCTTGAAGAAATAAACATCGGAGCACCCTATCCACAACTATTGGTACTTAGCCCAACAAGGGAATTATGTTTGCAAATTACAAGAGATCTTGAGTCATACAGCAAATACATTGACGGCATTAAAATTGTTCCTGTTTATGGTGGTGCATCTATGGAAACTCAGATAAAACAACTCAAGCAAGGAGCACAAATAGTTGTTGCTACTCCGGGAAGAATTTACGACTTAGTAAGAAGGAAAAAAATAAACTTGTCAAAAATTTCTACATTAGTTCTTGACGAGGCAGACGAAATGTTAAAAATGGGTTTCAGAGAAGATGTTGATGCTATTTTAGCGACTACTCCTTCTGAAAAAAACACCTTGTTGTTTTCAGCCACAATGGCACCTGATATAATGTCAATTACAAGGAATTACATGAGAAATCCATTAGAAATAATTGCAGGAACAAAAAACTCTGTTGCTGAGAATTTATCTCACATATTTCATGTTGTACAACAAAAAGACAGGTATAATGCTTTAAAAAGAGTGGTTGACTATTATCCTGAAATATATGGTATTGTATTTTGCCGCACAAGACAAGAAACAAAAGATGTAGCTGCAAAACTAATGAGTGATGGATATAACGCCGAAGCACTTCACGGAGATCTTTCACAGTCGCAGAGAGACTATGTGATGCAAAAATTTCGCGAAAAAAACATTAGTGTTCTTGTTGCTACAGATGTTGCAGCAAGAGGACTAGATGTAAACAACCTGACACATGTTATTAACTTCAACCTTCCGGATGATATAGAGATTTACACTCATAGAACAGGAAGAACCGGAAGAGCCGGAAAAGATGGAGCTGCAGTAACTATAATAACAGCAAAAGAACGTAGCAGAGTATCTCAAATAGAAAAGGCTTTGAAAAAAAGCTTTGAGCAAAAGCCTGTTCCTGGCGGCAAAGAAATTTGCGAAATACAATTGTTAAAAACAGTAGAAAAACTAAAAAATTCGTTTGTTGCAGAAAATCAGATATCTCAATATATGGATAGCGTTAATGAAATGCTAAGTGATCTTTCCAAAGAAGACATTATTAAAAGAATAGTTTCTTCAGAATTAAATCGCTTTCTTGAATATTACAAAAACGCACCAGACTTAAATATTAAAAGTACTGCATCAGACAGCGGCTCTGATTCAAAATCAAGAAGAAGAGAAAGAAAGAACAACTCAATGTCACGAGTTCTGTTTAATGTTGGCAAAGGCAAAAACATCACAAAAAGAGACATTATTGACATGTTGATTAATATGCCGGGAGCAAGAAACATTGACATTGGCAATATTGAAATATACAAAAGAGCCTCCTCTGTAGAAGTAGAAAGCAAAATGGCAAAGCAAGTAGTTAAAGAACTAAACCGCATAAGTTTCAAAGGCGTAAATATTGAAGCGGAAGAGAATTTCGAATTTCAAGGAAATGATTTTCGCGATAGAAATAAAGGGCCGAGAGGCAGAAGAAGGTAAGTTTGAAATACAAACCCTAAAGATTTAAATTATTTCTGTGGGTAAGATTTCTGAAAACAAGTATAAAGTTGTCGGTCAAATAAATAGCCGACAACTTTTTTTTATTTTTGTTGTTATGATTTAAACAATAAGAAGATGGGCAAACTTATAGATGAGTTTCACAGCTATCGTGAAAAGATGAATAAAAAAATCCTTGCTGTTGACAACAAGGTAATGAAGCGCATATACAGTGCAGATGCATTAACATATATTGATGGCGCGCTATCATCAAAAACTAAAGAGATGCTTGGCTTAGTAAGTTCGATGGTATTAAGATGCGACGATTGTGTTAAATACCACCTCGAAAAATGCCATGAATTAGGTGTAACAAAAGAAGAGCTTTTTGAAATATTTTCAGTAGCCAATATAGTGGGTGGAACCATTGTTATACCTCATACAAGAAGAGCTCTGGAGTTTTGGGAAGCACTCGAAGAAAACAATTCCTAAAAATTTTTAAACATATCTCTACAACAAAATATTTTTTTCTATATTGCAGTCCAAATAATAAAAAGTTGATTGCAGGAATAGGAACAGATATAATTGAAGTTGACAGAATAAAGAAACAGCTTTCAGAGCATTCTGGTCTGAAAGAAGATTTATTTACCTCCTGCGAAATTAACTATTGCGAAAGCAAAATCAATAAGGCTCAACATTATGCAGCAAGGTTTGCAGCAAAGGAAGCTTTTCTAAAAGCCCTTGGAACCGGATTAATTAATGGGATGAGATTTACAGACATAGAGATTCAAAATGATGAAGCAGGCAAACCTTGCATTCAATTATACGGCAAGGTCCTCGAGTACTATCACCAGCATAATATTTCTTCAATTCATTTATCAATATCACATATTGGCAGCATTGCCAATGCAATAGTATTAACCGAAAAACAACCAAACTGAAACACTATGTCAAACATTGGATCTTATGATGAAAAAGTAAAAAACTTCAGCTGGAAGATTGCTGAGGAGGAATTAGATTACAAGCCCGGCCAACCTATAAATATTGGATGGTACTGCTCAGACAGAATTTGCCAAATGGGAAAAGGCGATAAATATGCCTTACTTTGGGAAAACGCATTGGGAGTTGAAAAAAAATACACTTATAATGACCTTAGGTTAACATCAAACACTATAGGGCATTTTCTTCGTTCAATAGGCATTGAGGCAGAAGATAGAGTGTGTATTTTTCTGGAAAGAATCCCTGAGTTGTATTTGAGTTTTGTGGGTATTCTAAAGATTGGCGCTATTGCTCAACCTCTTTTCTCTGCATTTGGAGAAGAATCTCTTTTTATTCGACTAGAAAATGCCGGAACAAAGGCTATTATTACTCAAAGAAAACATCTTGGAAAAGTTAGAAAAATAATTGATAAATTACCAAATTTACAACACATTATTGTTGTTGACCATGATGGTAAAAAGGAATTAATGGATAATGAAGTTGTTTTCTCATTAGAAACTGCAACTCCTGTTGAAGACCTTAAAATTCATCCAACAGTAGCCGAATCACCATCGGTATTGCATTATACTTCAGGCACAACAGGGCAGCCTAAAGGAGTTAAGCACGTTCATTACTCATTAATTTCTCAATATCTGACAACAAAGTGGGTTCTCGACCTTCAGGATGATGATATTTACTGGTGTACTGCCGACCCGGGCTGGGTTACAGGTACATCATACGGCATTATAGGACCATTCTCTATGGGCGTTACTCAATGTGTTCTTGAGGCAGGTTTCTCTGCCGAAGCATGGTACAAATTTATTGAAAAGTATAAAATTTCCATGTGGTACTCTGCTCCTACCGCAATTAGATCATTAATGAAGGCCGGAGAAGAAATCATTAAAAAGTTTAATTTATCAAGCCTAAGACATCTTGCAAGCGTTGGTGAACCTTTAAATTCAGAAGCTGTAATCTGGTCGGAAAGAGTTTTAGGAATGCCATTTTATGATACTTATTGGCAAACGGAAACCGGTTCAATGATACTTTGTAATTACCCGGGAATGAAAGTAAAGCCGGGTTCAATGGGCAAACCATTCCCGGGAATTACCGCGGCAATTTTGGATATAAAAACTTTTGAACCGGTTGAACAAGGAGTTGTTGGCCTAATCGGACTTAAACCTGACTGGCCGGCTCTAATGCGTACATACTGGAATAACGAAGAGACTTTTAAGAAAAAATTTGAAAACGGCTGGTATTTACCCGGCGACCGTGCAAGAATTGACAGTGATGGCTATTATTGGTTCGTAGGAAGAGACGACGATGTAATTAATACCGGCGGTCACCTTGTAAGCCCATTTGAAGTCGAATCTGCCCTTCTTGAAAATGAAGCAGTTGCTGAATCTGCTGTGGTAAGCAAACCTGATGAAATAAACATGGAGGTTGTAAAAGCTTTCGTAACGCTAAAACCCGGATTTGAAGCAAACGACGACACTGAGCTACTAATTATGAATTTTATTCGCAAAAAACTTTCTCCTTTAGCTATGCCTCAGGAAATTGAGTTTATTGATAAGTTACCAAAAACCAGAAGCGGTAAAATTATGAGAAGAATTTTACACGCTCAAGAATGGGGTGAAGAAATTGGCGACACCTCTACCCTTGAAGATGATTAATAGATTTTTTTTGATTTTTATAAATAAACTTTAGTACTAACCATTAACACATTTAGAATTATGGAAGAAATGAAAGACATCGTATTGCAATACGTTATTGACGAATATCTGGAAGATCCGGACGAAGAGATAACTTATGAAACTCCGCTAATCTCTGGTGGGATAGTAGACTCATTCTCAATGGTTTCTTTAAAAAGATTTCTTGAGAATAAATACAAAATTTCTATTCCTGATGAAGACGCCTCTCCTGAAGCATTTGACTCGGTGAATAAAATTGTTTCTTTAGTAAACAGATTTCTGAATAAATAAAAAAGCAAAACTATGGCTTATAGCGAAAAGGTAAGACAAATGTTCCAGGGCACATTGCAGGGAATGCAAAATGATGGCCTTTTTAAGCAGGAACGTTTTATTCATTCAAGTCAGGCTGCCGATATTGAAGTTGAATTTCCAACCGGAGCTTCTTTGAAGAAAGTTATAAATATGTGTGCCAATAACTATCTGGGACTATCCAGTCATCCTGATGTTGTAAAGGCTGCTCATGAAGGCCTTGACACCAGAGGTTATGGAATGTCGTCGGTTAGATTTATTTGCGGAACACAAGACATTCATAAGGAGCTTGAGAGGAAAATAACGGAATTTCTTGGCACAGAAGACACTATTCTTTTTCCATCATGCATGGATGCCAATGCCGGTGTTTTTGAGGCAATTCTTGGAAGTGAAGATGTAATGATTAGCGACCGATTAGTTCACGCCTCAATTATTGACGGAATGCGTTTGTGCAGTGCAATGCATGACACATTCAAGCATTCAGACATGGCTCATCTTGAATCTAAGCTACAACTTCATTCAGACAAAAGGCTTAAGATGGTTATAACTGATGGAGTTTTCTCAATGGACGGAGATACTGCTAAGTTGGATGAAATGGTTGCATTGTGTGAGAAATATGATGCTATGCTTTTTGTTGATGATTCCCACTCAAGCGGTTTCATAGGAAGAACAGGTCGTGGAACTCACGAGCATTGTAATGTAATAGGAAAAATTGACATTATAACTACAACTTTCGGCAAAGCTTTAGGCGGTGCCTCCGGCGGATGTGTATCAGGAAGAAAAGAGCTGGTTGAAATGTGCAGACAAAAAGCTCGACCATACCTATTCTCTAATACAATTGCCCCCGTAGTAGTTGCAGGCGTATTAAGAGTTCTCGATATACTTTCACTTTCTACAGAAAGAAGAGACAAGCTAGAAAAGAATACTGAATTCTGGAGAAAAGGACTGCTTGATGCAGGATTTGTATTAAAAGAAGGAAATACTCCAATCGTTCCTGTAATGTTGTTCAATGCCAAACTTTCTCAGGATTTTTCAAGAGACCTTTTTGAAGAAGGAATATACGCCGTAGGCTTTTTCTTCCCTGTTGTTCCACAAGGTCAAGCGCGTATTCGCACTCAGATTTCTGCCGGACATGATATGCACCACCTTGAAAAAGCTCTGAATGCGTTTATTAAAGTAGGAAAGAAGTATGACATTCTCGGAAAAACTAAAAAAGAAATTGTTGATATGTACGGTATGTAGATAACTTTTTTAGATAAAAAAAAGAATGGCTGTGAAAAAACTTTACTTCTCAGCCATTTCTTTTTAAGCTGTTAATAAAGGAAGATACAAATATTACAAGCATAATCAAAAAAACAAAAATACGGATTGCAATCGTTTAAACAATTATTTAATACTGTAAATTGCTTTTTTTTGTGGTTTATTGGCAGGCTATAAAATAAATATTCTTATATTTGCATTAATTAAATATTTATATTTTTTGATTTAAAAAATAGTTCTACTATTTTTTATTTTAGATTTGCATAGACTAAACACAATTAGTAGATCAACATAAGACCTCAAAAAATGAATCAAATTTCGTATCAGAGTATTATGATGGAGTTGGCAGACATCAAGGACAAAGAAATTGTTCATATTAAGCCGACATTAGAAACTCCTGAAATAATACTTAACAAAAAAGATGGCTTAATGAAGTTTGAAGGAAGATCACTTCCTGAAAACCCTAAGCTGTTTTATGCCCCAATAAAAAACTGGCTGAATGCCTACGCCGAGAGTCCACATCAATACACTCACGTTACATTTAGATTTGATTACATGAACACAACTTCTTCTAAAATGGTTATGGAAGTAATAGATATAATTAAATCTGTGGAAAGGCATAACGGCAGACTAATTATTGATTGGTACTACCAGGAAGATGACGATGATATGATGGAGGCAGGAGAAGATTTTGCAGGTGTTACAGGTGCTGAATTTAATTTTTATTCATATCCATGAAATTAATCATCTGACCATTAATAATATTAAACTTTTCTAATCCTTCTTGACCATACATCCAAACAGGACCATCCGGTTTTCCGTTTTTATAGTTAATTATCTTTTCGAGAGTGTTGTACTCTCCTTCTTTAAAAAACAACCAAGCACCGTTTTCTTTTCCTTGTATATAAATGCCGCTCTCTTTTAATCCACCATCACTGTGTAATAATGCCCAATATCCCTCCGGATTTCCGTCTATGTAATGCCCAATTTGCTTTATAGAACCATTAGGAAAGTAAACCACCCACTCGCCGTGATATATATTATTTTTAAACTTCCCAATAGTATATAGCTTAAAGTTAGGGTAATACGATTTCCACACTCCTGACTTAAAACCATCTTCATATTTGCCGTATACTTTCAATTCTCCACCTCTATAATATTCGAAGTATTCTCCATTAAGAGTCCCATTGTTATAAAATGACTTAAGCATTTTATTCCCATTCTCATAATAGCCAGTATAGATTCCATTAAGAAGTCCGCTGTCATAAATAGATAGTCTTTGCAAAGCACCATTTCGGTAATAGACCTTTAAAGTATCAGAAAATTTCCCATTTTCTTTAGTTCCGGAATAATTTATAGATTGATTGTCATAATATTCAATCCAGATTCCGTTTTCAATATCGTTTTGAACTTCATAATATTTGTGCAGATAGCCATTGGGATAATATATCTTCTGAATACCATTTAAGGCTCCGTTTGAATATGACAATTCGCTTTCTAAATTCCCTTCAGAATAATATGTTTTAAAAGAACCATGCAATACCCCGTTTTCATAAAATGCTTTTTGTATTAATTCTCCTGATTCGTCAAAAGCCGCATAACTTCCATGTCTTTTGCCATCAGTAAAATTAATTTCTTGTTGAACTATCCCATTATTATAAAATATATACCAACGGCCATGGGGAAAATTATTAACATACTGACCTTTTTGCCTTAAACTACTGTCTGTCAGAAACAGTTTGTATTCTCCGTCTTTAATTGTGTCATTATTATTAACAAATCCAAAATATTCCTCTTTTACAATGTTCGAATCATTATAATATATTGAAAACTTAGTGTTTTGTGCTGAAAGGCCAAAACAAAAAAACACAGAAACATTAACAATAACTATGATGCTAAAACCATGTTTTTTGGAAAAGAAAAATCTTGTAAGATTATTCAACATTAATTAAAATTTGGGTTCCCTTTAATGAAGTACTTCCCGGATAATCGAGAATTGCAGCAAGAGCATACCTTCCGGGAGGTAAAGTTTTAGGCATTACTAATTCAACAGTTCTTGCAGCCTGAGGGTATAAGGCAACTTCTATTGTTTTAAACTTATACTCCTTACCGGTTGACATGTCGGATGCAATAAGATGTACCTTACTATTAAGAATCTTCTCACCTGTATTATCTATATTAACAGAGAAGCGCCTTTCGTCAGATTTATTTGATGCTATTTCCTGGAAACCACCAATTTCAACATTACCAACATCACCAGTAGTTGGATTATAAGTAATAAAAATGTCAATCCTTCCGGAAATGCTCATGCCGGTCTGAAGCTCTCTATCAACAGAAAAAGAAGTCTGTTCAGCAGCAGTTGCAAAACTCAGGATACCCCACTTAGCTGTATAATCATCTAGTGGTGCCTGAAGGTTTACCTGAATATTTGCAGATTCATTAGGTTGAAGTTCAACCAGCATAGGATTCAAGTTAATCCAACTTGCAATTGAATTTCTTGTAGACCCGGCAGGTAGAATTTCCATTCTTCCCTGACGTTGAATAAGAAAATCTAGCATTCTAAGAGTAATAGTCTCTTTTTTATTTCCATGGTTTTTAACAGTTACAATTTTACTTTGAGATTCGCCCGGAGCAATATTAAAAGTAACCCTAACTGGCGCCACCTCAAAATCTTGAGAAACTACGTTTTCACTTGATAGCACTACGAAAGCAAGTGCAATTATTGAATATATTTTTTTCATTTGGTATAAATATCTTAATCTATTAATTCAATTACTAACTGAACAAATTTATACATTATTTTTCAATTTTACTGATTTGTCGGCAATAATTATTCATGAATTGAATTTTTAATTAAATTTGTCTGATAAACAAATATTCATATTTATGGATAATTGTTTCGAGAACAATTTTGAAATACAAAGTATCAACCATGAACTATTGATTCAATTTGTTTTTTATGATTAAACACAAGATTTATATAAAATCAATACCCAAAATATCTATTCTATTTGTTTTGCTGCTAATTAGCGGAATTAATTTACATGCTCAGCAACTCCGTCAATTAAGCCAGTCAAACAATGATAGGATCGCTCGACTAGAAGAACTTTCGCAATTGTATATTAACTCAGAAGATTTTCTTAATGCGATCTCTTCGTTAAATCAGATTACATATATATATTGGGAAAATGGCAGACCTGACAAAGCCGTGGAATCTTTTCTTCGCACAGCTCCATTATATGAAAAGATAAATGATTTTGAGAACCTTGCTAAATTGTATAGCAATGTAGGGTTAATATATCTCGATCTTGAAGACTTAAATGGTGCTGACAGAAGCTTTGCAAAAAACCTTGAAACTAACAGAAAACTTGGAAATCAGAGAGGCATAGCCACTGCTCTGGTAGATTTTGCTTACGTTAAGAATTTAAAGAAAGAGCATAGAGAAGCTATTGCACTTCTAGAAGAAGCATTAGACCTTGCCCTAAAAATAAATTATGAATCAATACTTCCGGTAATATATAATTTGTTATCGAACAATTATACAAGCATTGGCAATATTAAATTGGGGGAAGAATATCGTAAAAAGTATAACGACATTAGAGAGTTCCTTGCCAGACAAACTATGAGGGGAGAATTCCAACAGAGAGAACAACAAAGTCAGGTTGAAATTATGAAGTCTCAAGCCGAAGCAAGAGCTAGAGAGTTGGAAATTAAGATAAATCAATTAATATTCCAGGAAAAGCAAGATTCGATATTTATTGTTGTGCGTGCCAAAGAAGATTCTCTTGTAAAGGCTCGTCAAAAAGACAGCTTACAGCGTCAAAATATTTTGTTATTGGAGCAGGAAAGTAAATTACAGGAAGCAGAAATTGAAAAACAGCTGGCAGTACAAAACTTCCAAATGCTAATTATTTATGCCGGGGCAGCTTTTATAATTTTATTTTTAGTTTTAATCATTATAGTTTACAGTGGCTATAAAACAAAGCAGAAAATCAACCTTAAACTTGAATTTAGGAATGCCGAGATTCAGCATACAAATGAGAAATTAGAAGTTGCACTAGAAAAAATTGAAGAGCAAAACTATAGAATTACTCAAAGTATAACTTATGCAAGGGAAATACAGAGGGCATTGTTTTTCCCGATTGACAACCTAAAACACTATATACCTGAGTCGTTTATCTTTTTCCAACCGGTTGATTTAGTAAGTGGTGATTTTTATTGGTTTAAAGAAATTGGCTTGGATGGTAATGACGAGGATATTGCAGTGCCGGAGCACACAATTCATACGGATAATGCAGACACTTTCAACAATGGAGGGTTTTTGCCAATAAAAGGAGATAAATTTATTGTTACGGCAGTTGACTGTACAGGACATGGAGTTCCCGGAGCATTTATGTCGATGATTGGGTATAATTTACTAGATTCTATTACAAAATCAGGAATAACAAATGCAAATAAAATTTTAGAAAAACTTAATATTGGAGTTAGAAAAACATTAAATCAGGAAGAAGGTAAAAATCAGGATGGGATGGATATTTCTATGTGTGGGATTGACAAGCATAGTCGCACCGTAGAGTTTGCCGGAGCGAACAATCCTGTTATTTATATCCAAAACAAAGTTGCAACATTAATTAAAGGAGATAGAATGCCAATTGGTGGAAGCCAAAAAGTAAAAGAAAGGTTTTATACATCTCATACTATAAATGTAAATCAACCAACCTCTTTTTATATATTGTCAGACGGGTTTACTGATCAATTTGGAGGTGAGACCGGAAGAAAATTTTTGTTGAAAAATTTTGTTGACCTAGTAGAAGCAATACATGACAAGCCGATGGAAGAACAAAAGTCATTATTGAGAGATGTATTCCTTGAATGGAGAGGAAAAGAACCACAAATTGACGATGTTGTAGTAATAGGATTTAGACTAGGTTAGTCGGCAGTTTTTTGTTAATAACCTACAAAAAACTGCTTTATTTTGCAATTTTTTGCTAAATTTAATCTGTCTAAATGTTTTTTTATATATATTTGAACATTATTATCAATTAGCAGTTTATTAAAGTAATTAAATATTGCCTCATTTTATTAACTAAACCTTTATAATTATGAAAAAATTAGCTTTACTTTTTTTAGGTCTTTTCATTTACGCAACTAACGTAAATGCTCAGATTGATGACAGAGCGGTAATTCCTGTAGCTGTTACATTAAACTCTATTCTCAGGTTAAACGTTACTTCAGGTGGTAACATTGAGTTTAACTTCAACACCTTGGATGATTACGAAAACGGCATCCAAACAGGTGCCCCATATCAAACAAAATTTAATGTTGCCTCATCCGTAAACTGGGATGTTTTCATGTATGCCGAAGATGCCAATTTAATAGGAACTGATGAAATCGGAGGCGCAAATACAATGGCTTTAGATAATGTTGGCTATCATATTACAAGCGATGGAACTATTGGAGCAAATGTTGATTTAGCATTTGATGCTGCAGCACCCGGCCCTCTTACAAATGTGACAACAACTATATTGGTTGGCTATGATGGCGCTACATCCAACGCAGGTGATATTAATCAAAACAACTTCACTATTCATTGGAGATGTGGAACCGGAGAAGGCTCAATGAACGCTACAAGTATCTTGGAGCAGACTATTGCTGCTGACCGTTATGCAACAAATGTTTTTCTTTTACTACAACCCAATTAATACTTTATTATACAGCAATTACAATTCTCAGACAGCTAATGTTGTCTGAGAATTGTAATTTATAATAATTGTTTACATTGTTAAGGGATATAATAATGCGTACTTGTTCGAAGAAGGTATTTGCGTTGTTGTTTTGGGTTGTGTTTCAGTTAAATGCATTTTCTCAGGACGGTGATTTGATGATTGAAACCGGCGGAAATGTAGTTTTTCATATAAACTCCCTCACAAAATACAACGATGGACAGGAGCTAAACACCTGGACAAGATTAGCAATATCTGTTTCTGGCCTTGGGGCCACTGATGGGTGGAGGGTTGAGGTTTTAACTGAAGACCCCAAACTTCAAGGAGACAACTGGGGCAGAGATTTAGATGTTGACTATCTTTCCGTTTCAGCATCACCATTCAATCCGGCATCAGCAACATTAAATTATTTCCCGATTAACACAATAAGTCCTGCACCACAAAACCTGATTACCGGTCAAGGCAACGGTTTATTTGTGGTAACTATAAGTTATGGAATAGGTTTAGACTTACTTGGAACTGACAATATTTTGCTTGGAGAATGGCCTGACTATTATACTGTAAGATTATTCTTCGATTTAAAACCAAATTAAAACATCATACATGAAGCTTGCATACACATATTGTATTTTGTTGCTGTTTCTGCTTTCATGTATAACCGAGACACTTTCTCAAAATTACAATAACAACAGCCTTAATCATTCATTTCCTTTTATTACTGCAGAATTTACCCGAGAAAGCGTAATAATTGATCCTGATGCTACACTATTTAATGTTCTGGTAATAAAAAACAAGGGTGATCGAAGAGAAGAAGTTTTCTTAGAAATAAATGT
>CAZRNU010000051.1:0-19955 GCA_964601515.1 uncultured Bacteroidales bacterium
GGTAGCATCCTTATAAGGTTGCACAACCAAATCAGCAGCAGAAAAATAAGCAGCCACCATATTATTAGGTATAAACTCATTATGCAACACAATCGAATCATTTATACCCAACAAATCAATTAAATCAAAATACTCTTTAGAATTTTCATAAAACTCACCTGCAATTATGGCCTTCAATTTCCTATTTCTCAGGCTAGGTTCAGCCATAGCTTTAAGCAATAGATCGAGTCCTTTGTAAGCCCTAATAAAGCCAAAAAACAGCACATAATTAAACTCAGAAGAAAGGGATAACTCTTGCAAAGCCTTATCCTTTGGCATCTTATCACCAAAATTATCATACAAAGGATGAAGGCAAAGTTTAACAGGCTTAGTGTTGTTGAACTTCTCAAGATCATTCTTTACAGACTGAGATAGAGTAATAAATCCATCAACACTATTTATAAAATACTTAGTAAGCATTTTATCTCCGGGTCTTTTTTCATGAGGAATAATATTATCGGCAATAGCAATAACCTTTGTTTTATTGTTTTTTCTAATAATTCTGGAGGTCTTTCCTAAACTAGGTGCCATAAAAGGTATCCAGTATCTTAGAATTACAAAATCCGGAGCCATTTTGGAAAGTTCCCTTCCAACCCTAATCCAATTAAGAGGATTAATACTATTAACCTTCACCTTAATATTCAGACCATGAGGAGGCGGTTCATCAGAATACTGAGTTTTACCGGGAAAAAGAAAAGAAGGATATTGAAGAGAGAAAGTATAAATAGTAACATCGTGTCCCATCTGCATCAAAGCATAGGCTAATCTTTCATTAAAAGTAGCCAACCCACCACCTCTAAGCGGATGCGCAGAACCTATAATAACTATTCTTGCCAATTTTCTTCTGTTGTTTGATCGATAAGATATTTATTTCTATCAGCAGAGCTTCTCGACACCATTTCTCCGATAAAACCAGCCAGAAAAAGTTGAGTTCCAATAATCATAGCGAGCAATCCGAAGTAAAACAAAGGCCTTTCTGTCATACGATACTCATACATAAAGAACTTGGCGTAAGCTAAATAAGCAGCAATAGCCAAACCTGCCATAAACATCAGAGTACCAATCAGGCCGAAAAGATGCATAGGTTTGCGACCAAAACGAGTAACAAACAAAATTGAGATTAAATCAAGGAAACCATTAACAAACCTTTCCAATCCAAACTTAGTGTGACCGAATTTGCGTTTACGATGCTGAACAACCTTTTCACCAATCTTTTTAAACCCTGCCCATTTAGCCATTACAGGGATGTACCTATGCATTTCACCATATACTTCAATGCTTTTAACAACTTTCTTCCTATATGCTTTAAGTCCACAATTAAAATCGTGAAGTTTTATACCGGTCATTTTTCGAGTAGCCCAATTATAAAGCTTAGTAGGAATTGTTTTAGATAAAGGGTCGTAACGTTTCTTTTTCCAGCCACTAACCAAATCAAACCCTTCCTTCATTATCATATTATAAAGTTCGGGAATTTCGCCGGGATTATCTTGAAGATCAGCATCCATTGTAATTACTACATCACCGTTACACCTTTCAAATCCCACATTTAAAGCTGCTGATTTACCGTAATTTCGTCTAAAGCTAATTCCCTTAATCTGAGGATATTGCTTCTTCAGGCTTTCAATAATAATCCACGAATCATCTGAACTACCGTCGTCAATAAGCAATGCTTCCCACGAGAATTTATTTTCAAGCATAACTGAATTAATCTCAGCCACGAGTTCCGGAAGAGATTCTTCTTCATTATATAATGGAATAATAAGTGAAATGTCCATTTTTTAATATTTTACAACCAACAAAAATAATCAAATTTAGTTTATTAAAAATGCAAGCATAATTGAAATGCGTGATATATTTTAATTGGCAATCGGTTATTATAAACCTCAAATAAAACCTATAGTTTATTTACCTTTGCTACCTGAATATTTTCAATATTAATGCGCGACATGACAATAGGGCCTGCGGGCTCACAAATATTTAAATTTGCAATGCCAATGCTGTTGGGTAACGTATTCCAACAGCTTTATAATATTGTTGACACCATTATAATTGGTCAATATATTGGCAAAGAAGCACTTGCGGCAGCGGGAGCATCTTTTCCTGTAATATTTGTATTGATTAGTTTAATTATTGGAATTACTACAGGAACTACAATAATAATATCTCAAAATTACGGAGCAAAAAACTTCACACAGGTAAAAAGAGCGATAGACACAACTTTTGTATATCTATTTTATGCATCGTTAATATTAACCATAATCGGACTACTATTCATTGAAACAATATGGCGGTGGATGGGTATTCCCAATGAACTAAGATCTGATGCAACTTTATATTTTAACATTTATGCAGCAGGGCTGATACTTATGTTTGGATATAATGCCGTAAGCGCAATATTAAGAGGTTTGGGTGATTCAAAAACTCCATTGTATTTTCTGATTATAGCTTCTGTTTTGAATGTAATACTTGACCTTGTATTTGTTGTTGTTTTTAATTGGGGTATTGGCAGTGTGGCATTTGCCACGGTTTTGTCGCATGGCATTTCGTTTTTCTTATGTGTTATATACCTAAACAAGACTCATTCTATTGTTAGAGTCGGATTTAAAAAACTTGTTTTCGACAAGGATATATTCATTAAAAGTATAAAAATAGGATTACCTACTGGGTTTCAACATACTTTTGTTGCTTTAGGGATGACAGCAATGATTGGTATTGTGAGCGATTTTGGCACCAATACTCTTGCAGCCTTTACCATTGCAGGAAGAATAGATTCATTTGCCGCAATGCCGGCTATGAATTTTAGCATGGCACTTTCAACATTTGTTGGTCAAAACATAGGTGCAAACAAATTAGACAGAATTAGAAGCGGGTTAAATTATACACTTTTATTAACAAGTATTATCTCTATAATTGTAAGTCTTGTTGCCTGGTTTTTAGGAAATTATCTGATGCAAATATTTACTAATGATGCAGAAGTTATAAAAATTGGGTACCAATACCTTATAATTGTAAGCTCTTTCTATGTTGTTTTTTCAGCTATGTTTTCGGTTCAGGGAGTTTTGAGAGGCGCCGGAGATACATTAATACCAATGTTTATAACACTGTTTGCTCTATGGATTTTAAGAATACCGGCATCATATATTTTAGCAAAATATATTGGTACAGACGGTATTTGGCTTGGAATACCTATTGCATGGATTTTCGGCTGTCTGGCAGTTTTTGTTTACTATAAGTCGGGAAGATGGAAGAAAAAGCAAGTAATAAAAAGAGCGGAAGTTGATGTTTCCGCTCAATAACATTCACTTATATATTTCAGAGCATTAAAGCCAGTGATTCATTTTATTCTTCTTTGTATCCATATAAACAGCACAGTGGCTCGTAGTAGGAACAATAATAGGAACATTCTGAGTAATTTCTATACCATATCCCATTAATCCGGTTCTTTTACTAGGATTATTTGTAATTAGCTTAATTTTCTTTGCTTTAAGATCTCTAAGAATCTGAGCACCAATGCCATAATCCCTCTCATCAGCTTTAAATCCCAACTCGATATTTGCTTCGACAGTGTCAAGGCCTTTTTCCTGAAGATGATATGCTTTAAGCTTATTAAGTAAACCAATTCCCCTACCCTCCTGATTCATATAAAGGACAATGCCCTTTCCTTCCTTATCTACCATTTCCATTGCTTGATGAAGTTGCCCTCCACAATCACATTTGCAAGAGCCAAAAATATCGCCGGTAACACAGCTTGAGTGAACCCTTACAAGCACCTCTTCACCTTCTTCCCATTCTCCTTTTACAAGAGCGAGGTGAATCATATCATTTGTAGTTTGTTTGTATGCTACAAGTTTAAAACTTCCCCAAGCAGTTGGTAAATCGACTGTAACCTCTTTACTTATCAAACTTTCATTCTTAATACGATAAGCAATAAGATCTTCTATAGTGATAATTTTAAGATTGAATTTTTTTGCAATCTCCATTAATTCCGGCAGCCTTGCCATAGTGCCATCTTCATTCATTATTTCAACAAGAGCACCTGCCGGTTGCAGACCTGCAAGTCGAGCAAGATCGATAGAGGCTTCAGTATGTCCGGCTCTTTGAATAACACCACCAACCCTTGCCATAAGAGGAAAAATATGGCCGGGGCGACCAAGTTCTTCAGGTTTTGTGCTAGGGTCTGCAAGAGCTTTAATTGTTTTTGCTCTATCCGAAGCTGAAATTCCGGTTGTACATCCGTAGCCATTTAAATCGACAGAAACTGTAAAAGGAGTATCAAACAGAGCAGTATTTCTAGGCACCATCAACTCGAGATCGAGTTCTTCACATCTTTTACGCGTTAGCGGAGCACAAATTAACCCGCGCCCATGGGTTGCCATAAAGTTGACAATCTCAGGAGTAATAGTTTCTGCAGCAGCAATGAAATCACCTTCATTCTCTCTGCTTTCATCATCAACAACTATAATAATCTTTCCTTGTCTAATATCTTCAATAGCTTCTTCTATTGTATTGAATCTGCTACTGATTTCTTTTTGTGGGTTGCCAGACATTTGTATTTTCTCCTTTAAGAAATTTAAAAAAACCTTCTAGTAAGGCAAGGTTCATGGTAAAAAAGTGTGAAACAAAGCGCAAAAGTACAATATGTATATTTAATTTCTTCAATAAAAAATCAATAAAAAAAATTGCATATAATAAACCTTGTGATATTAACAAAATAAGATAAAAAGTGTTTGTTGATGCAAGTGCAATATTGCAAATTAAAGCAAATATTATTAAAAAAGGACCAAACCACCTAATTACCTTGTGCGACATAAAGGCAAAAGACACACCCCTGTATGGCGGCCAAAGTAAAGAAAAAAAATATTTTAGATTTTGAAAATTACCTGCTGAAATCCTCACTTTTCTTTTATATTCAATTCTCCAGTCGTTTGAAACATCTTCATAAACAAGAGCCTTTAAGTCAGTAATAGCCTTTTGTTTTTGTTTCAAAACACTTAACGTTATAAAAAAATCTTCAACAGCAAACCCAGCCGGAACATCCGGCAAAAGCGACTTTCTAATTGCGTAGCACCCGCCGAAAGCACCAATCATACTTCCCCATAACTTACCTTCATAGTGTTTCATAAGAATCTCGCCTCTAATAAACATTTTTTCTTGAATTGAAATGCCATCTTTGTTGGTAACAAGATTTATAATATTTGCACCTACAATGCCAATCGAAGGATCAGAAAAATGAGAGACAAGATTTCTAATTGTTGATTTTTCAAAATAAACATTTGCATCAGTAAGAATTAGAATTTCATTGTCTGTTTTGGTTTTAAGCATATTAACCAATTCAGGTTTACCTTGTCTTTCAGTGTAAAAAAAAGCTTTAATTTTATCCGGAAATTCCAGCTGAAGTTTTTTTACTATTTCATTTGTAGCATCAGTTGAAGCATCAGAACCAATTATCATTTCAACAGTACCTTCATAATCAGTATCAAAAACACTTCTAATCTTATTTTCAATAACCGACTCTTCATTGTGGACTGCCATTATAACAGAAACAAAATTATTAACTGACGTAGCAGATAATTTAGACTTTGGAGTTTTTTTAAAGGCAGAAAGGAGATGCAGTATTAGTGGATATAATATATATGAATGCACCAGACAATAAACAGAAACCCAAAATATAATCTCAATAAAAATCATTTCAAAATCGACTTATAAAAATCCGTTAAACTGCCGGCAATCTCAAGATTATCGTAATGTTTCTCAATAAACTCAGATGCATTATTCCCTATGCTTTTGCAAATATCTTTGTTTTCTAAGACATAACATATTTTTTCGGCAAAAATATTAGCATCATCTGCAATGAAAATATCTTTATTGGGACTGGCATTAATACCTTCTACTCCTATAGTTGTAGAAATAATGGTAATACCGGCTGCCATTCCTTCAAGAATTTTTATTCTCATACCACTACCGGCAAATAATGGAACTACCATTATACCGTTATGCTTCATAAACCTTATAGCATTATCAACTTCTCCGTGGTATACAATGCCAGGTTTTTTAAAAAAATTTATAATCCATTGAGGAGCATTCCTTCCACCAATATGTAATTTTTCATTTGGATGCTTCTCTAAAACTCTTGGCCAAACATTTTCAATAAACCATTTTAGACCTTCCTGATTTGGAATCCAATCGAGTGCACCAATGAAAAACACAGATGAGCAATTTACCGGCACATCAATTTCATTAATCAAGTTTTTATTAATGCCGGCACATGCAACATGAATAGGTACAGATGCTCCGAATTTCTTGAAAGTTTTGCAGTCATGTTCTGTAATAGGAACTATTGCATCAATATGTTGAATTATGTTTTTCTCTAGCTTTAATATTCTTTTACTCAATATTTTATAATACCATTTTTTAAGCAAATTATTTTCAAATAAGAAATTCCTTTGCCATATCACATGCTCTAAATTGTGAGCTCTAAGCACAACAGGGATATTATAATGTTTTTTTATTAAATCTGTATAAAGAGTCATATATAAACCTTCCAGTTGAATTATCTCAATATTCTCGGATTTAATTAAATCTATAATTTTCTCACCAAGGCTTGACTTAAAAAACCTCTCGCCATTATATGGCAGTCTTGAAAAAAGCAAATTTCTCAAAGCATCAAAAAAGCTAACACTTGTGTCGATATCAACAAATTTCATGTTTAGTTTGTCTATTACAGTCTTAGGAATTCTACTAATATCTGCCTTATGTTTCGATGTATTAAAAGCAAGCAATGTAACCTTATTCCCGACATTCATAAGATTTTGCGCCAGCGATAATGTTGCAATAGCCCCTCCATCAATAGGTGGAAAAGGGACTTTAGGAGATAATATCAAAATATTCATTAAACTTTCTATTTATTGGTCTTTCTAAAGAAGTAGAAAAAGTTTTTAATTTTATTCAAGTAGTTATCAACATCAAACAAAGAAGAGTCTGTTGAAGCTTTATAAGTAAGCCAAATCCCGATTGGTAAAAGAAAAGCAGAAGCAATCCACATTCCCTGAAATACAGATATAACGCCCTCACGAGCAAATTTTTCACCTGTAATTGAAATTACGTGAAATACCACAAAAAACAAAACCGCCACAATCATTGGAAGTCCATAACCTCCTTTTCTAATTATTGCGCCCATTGGTGCTCCAATTAGAAATAATACTATACAGGCAAATGAAAGAGTAAATTTTCGATGAAACTCAATAGTATATCTTGCAAGTCTTCTATCTCTGAACTTGATATCTTCGTGGCCAAACCTGATGCCATCAGTTTGACTTCTGATAATATTCTTGGCTTGGTTTATAATCAGATCTTTGGGCTGTGCTGCAAAATTTTTATAAGCTAAATCCGAAATTGAATCTATTTCAACAGACATTAAAACTGTTGAATCGGCCATTAAAAAATACTTAAGTCTATCTTTATACTTTCGCTGTATTTCGCTTCTAGCAATAGAAACCTGTCCTGTAAGGGAATCAATAAATGTACCCAATTGATTCATGCTTAGCATCTGGTAATTATTTCTGAATGCATCTTCATCGGTTCGATTTAAGTCAAACCCACTTAAATCAAATCTTTTTATTTGCTCTTTAAAATATGTTCTCTGAAAAGGCTTTGCAGGGTCTCTAGGATTTTTAGTTTTTACATCTTTATAATTATAACCGTTAAATAATGACATAACCAAATACCTTTTATCTGTAGTGGTTTTCATCTCTGCCCAATCTGCAACAGTAACATTAACGTTACCTCTTCTTTCACCATGATCGTAAATCATTACACTTCTCAGAGTAGTCCCATCGCTATCTTTTTTGTCTGCCTTTATAACATAGTTATCAATTCCTTTATAATAAACTCCTTCAAGAATATTAAAAGCAGGTCTTTGATGCCTGACATCATAAAGAAGAGAACCCATTTTTAGATTTGCAACCGGCAAAACATTATTAGAGAAATAGAACGCTGCCAAAACAAAGAATCCTGAGATTATAACGAGTGGAAACATAATCTTTTTTAGAGATATCCCGGCCGATTTAAAAGCTACCAGCTCATAGTTTTCTCCTAGTTTACCCATTGTCATTATTGATGACAAAAGAATTGCAAGCGGCAAAGCCATAGGTACAAAAGTTACAGCCGCATAAAACAACAATTCACCAACAATATACCATTCTAAGCCTTTGCCAACCAAATCATCAATATACTTCCACAAAAACTGCATCAGAAGTATAAAAAGTGAAATAAAAAATGTCGCTATAAATGGTCCAAAATATGTTTTGCCAAGAAGAATATGTAGTTTTTTCACAATTCTTTTCTATTCTATTTAATTTTCATTCAAGCCATTAATTTAACTGCGATAAAGGTAAAAATTTTTTAATAATTTTTCTCTACACAATTGTTATGGTATTTTAAATACGCCAATATTCATAAAATATTTTAAATTTTTTAAATACTGTGAAATACTGATTTATTTGCATTGCATTTTGTATAATTTTACAATTAATTATCAATGAGTTAGCAATAATAAGATTTTATTTTAATGAAGATTTTCAAGTTATCAATTTTACTTATTTTATCGGTCATATTATTTAGTTCGTGTAATGTTTATCACATTAGTGTGCCCGACGATAAAGCTTGTTTCCATTTTGAAATGGTTGAAATTGGGGGAATCAAGCAAGCGATAATGATCAAGGGTGACAATATAAATAATCCTGTAATCTTATATTTACATGGTGGCCCCGGTTTTCCTCTATTTCCTTTTGAACCTACGGAAAAAATAATGAAACAACTTGAAAAAAACTACAACATAGTATATTGGGAGCAAAGAGGTACAGGAAAATCATGGAGTCGTAGATTATCGTCTAAAAACATGAATGTAGAGCAGTTTATTCAAGACACTAAAGAAGTAATTGAATACACTCAGAAGATTACCGGAGTAGATAAAGTATTTATTTGGGGTCATTCTTGGGGAAGCAGTATTGGAGCTTTGTTTGCCTCTAGATATCCAGAGTACCTTCATGCATACATATCAACCGGCCAAAGCGTTAATCCTTTAAAAAATGAGAGATTATCGTATGAGTATGTTTATGATAAAGCAGTAAAAGAAAATAGAACTTCTGTGTTAAGACAATTATCAAAAATTGATACAGTTGCAGCAAATTACAAACTTGAAGATGCTTTATTGATAAGAAAATGGGTTTACAGATTTGGCGGAGTTGTTAGAAAAGTAAATCAGGAAAAAACATATATTAATTATGATGAGATTGCAGCAATACTCACAGCGTCGGAATACTCCTTTTTAGATAGAGCTAACATGCTTATTTATCCTTATTATTCTGCTCAAAAGTTATGGAATGAGATAAAAAAGATTAATCTTATAGAACAAGCTAAAGAAATTGATGTTCCGGTATATTTTATTGTTGGCAGATATGACTACATCGTTTCTCATATTTTAGCAGAAAAGTACTTCAATGTTTTAGAGGCGCCTAGGGGTAAAGAGCTAATATGGTTTGAAAACTCAGCCCACAGACCATTTACTGAAGAAAGCGATAAGTTTTTGGAAGTTATGAATAAGAAAATTTATTATGACGTATTTGCCAGGTCTGATTTGAATTGAGATTGTTTATCAAGACCTAAATCTTTCTATTAGTTCATCTGTAGTTAAAATTGCAAGAATACTTTTCCCGCCGGGAGATAAATTAGGTATCTGACAAGCAAATAAATTATCGACCAATGCATTCATTTCACTTTCCGATAACACTTTGCCATGTTTTACTGAAAGCTTTTTAGCCAATGAACGACATAGACTGGTATGAATGTCTGTTTTTAGGTCTGCTTGATTTCTTTTAAAATTCTCGAGTATATTTTCAATTAGTTCTGAAATATTTTGATTTTCAGGGATATCAGTAGGAACAGCATTAATTACAAACGTATTCTTACTGAACTCAGAAATCTCAAAACCAATAGACGAAATCTCATCCATTATATCTCTCATGAGCTCAGCATCCGATTCTATCAAATTTACCTGTTCCGGAAACAATAAGGTTTGGGATGCAATTTTTCCTGAATTCCCAATGCTAATATACTTTTCAAACAAAATCCTTTCATGGGCCAATTGTTGGTCAATTATCATCATTCCTGATTTAACAGGACTAACAATAAACCTTCCTTGAATTTGCAGAAATTTACTCCCTGAGTATTTTTCTTTTTCCAAACTATCAACCTGCTCAGTGCTTTTAAAGCTAATTTCATTTTCTTCCGTGTGAGCAATACATTGCTGCGACGTTTTCTTCTCCGGAAAAATCTGCTCCCACTTTTCATAACTAACATGCCTGCTAAGATTTTTACCGGAAGTAAACGTTGGTTTGCCTGTGGGATTATCAAACGGATTGAAATCGGGGTTTACAATTATTTGAGGAGGTTTAATTTCTTTCGTCTTATCAATTTCAATATCATCGAAGGCAGTTTCTCTCTCGAAATCGAGAGTAGGTGAAATATTATATTGCCCCAGTGCTCTCTTTGTTGATGCATACAAAATCTGATAAATAAACCTTTCATCCTGAAACTTAATTTCTGTTTTTGTAGGATGAACATTTACATCAATAAAATCAGGATTTATATCCAGAAAAATAAAAAACGAAGGATGCATTCCTTCAGAGATTAAATCCTTATAAGCTTGTTCAATAGCATGATTTAGATATGCCGATTTTATAAATCTTTTATTTGTAAAAAAGTACTGCTCTCCCCTTTTCTTCTTTGAAAACTCAGGCTTACCAATAAATCCGTATATCTTAACAATCTGAGTAGATTCTTCAATTGGAACAAGTCTTTGATTGTAATTATTACCAAAAAGCGAGGCAATTCTATGTTTCAGATTCCCAGATTCAAGTTGTTGTATAAGTTCATTGTTATTATAATAGGAAAACCCTATCTCGGGATAAGCAAGGCTAACTCTAAGAAATTCGTTGAAGATATTGCTTTTCTCAATACTATCTGATTTAAGAAAATTTCTTCGGGCAGGCGTATTGTAGAATAAATTTTTTACTGAAATATTTGTCCCTTTTGCGCACTGACAAGGCATTTGAGATTCAACAACAGAACCTTCAACGATAATTTCTGTTCCAAGCTGATCTTCTTCTCGTTTAGATTTTAATTCTACTCTTGCAATAGATGCAATAGATGCAAGGGCTTCACCTCTAAAGCCAAGAGTTTTAATAAAAAATAAATCATCAGCATTTGCAATTTTAGAAGTTGCATGTCGCTCAAAACACATTCTGGCATCAGTTTCAGACATACCAATGCCATCGTCAACCACCTGAATTAGGGTTTTACCGGCATCTTTTATTATCAATTTAATATTGGAAGCTTTGGCATCTATGCTGTTTTCCAGCATTTCCTTAACAGCAGATGCAGGTCTTTGAATAACTTCTCCTGCAGCAATCTGATTAGCAACTGAATCCGGTAAAAGCTTAATAATATCTGACATTAACAGGCCAGTAGTTTAATTGTTATCTAAAAAAGATCCAGTAAACTATCAAAACAAGAACCAGGATAATAACAATAAGTCTGGTATTTGAAGTTTTTTTGTCTCTGGCTCCTGCTGTTCTTCTCCATTTTGAATGCATCCTTCTTCTAAGTATGTCCTCGCGATTGGAACCACCCTCCTCCTCCATAGCAGCCCTATACCTTTCATTACGCTCCTCTTTTTGCTGATCGTAATACACAGGCTTATAGTCGTACTTCTTGTTTTTAGGTGTTTTGAAAAATGTTATAGCCATTGTTTAGTTGTAAGTCCTAAGTCCTAAGTCCTAAGTCCTAAGTCGTAAGTAAATTATACCTTATACCCTTATACCCTTATACCCTTATCCCCTTATACCTTCTTCACGCTAAAAGCGGGAACGTATTGCTGTACAAGATAAAAACCGCCAAAGAATACTGTTGTATAGAATAAGTCGCCAAGTAATCCTGTATGGAAAAATGGGATAGCAGCGGTATAACATGCAACCAGTCCTGAAAAATTTGCAGGATAATATGGTGTAGTAATCCACACTACAAAGTTTGTTATAATAAAGAACAACGTAGAAGCAGCAATAGATGCACCGGCAACAGTATGAACCTTTACATTATTTCTTAGTAAATTACCCATTAAAACAACTAAAATAAAGCTTGCATAAACCGGAATCATAAAACCGTGAAACCCGATAATAAGGTCACTAATAAATAATGCAACGACAGGGATTAAGAAAGAAAGCCATTTTTTCCCAAGATGCGCACCGCCAAACAAAGCAATTGCTGCAATAGGAGTAAAATTTGGATAATGAGGAATTAGACGCATAATAGCAGCGAATAAAATAATACCTGCAACCAGCATAACTTTGGGTGTAAAAATCTTCAAATTCATCGTTTTATTATTTAATTGATATTGCTTTAATTTGTTTCTTGTTTCAAACTACAAAAGTAAAAAATCATTTTCTAATTCAAACAATAAAGTTTCAGTTTTTGTTGAGTATGGGGATAAAAAAAAGCCGCTTATATAAGCGGCTTTTTTTAAAATATAATTAGCTTGATTACTTAACAACTCTTGTATAAGTAGCAACACCTGTATCAGTGATAAGGTCGCCACCATCAAGCCACTTAATAGTATAAGTAAAATTAATAAGATTTTTGTTTTCGCCGTCATAAGTACCAGTACCTTGAACTAATTCTCCAGCACCGGCATTCCAGTTAGATGGAGTTTGAGAAGGAATAGTAATTACGTCACCATTAATTGTAGCTTCTACAACGATGTTGAAATCGTTGAATCCAGTAATACGAATAACATTGTATTCACCGGCTTTTTGAGCAACAGTAACTTCATACTCGATAGTACCGAATCCATCAATAGCGTCAGAAACTCCGTAAGTTCCTGCTAATAGGTTACTTTTTACCCATACCGCTCTTGTTGCAGTAGCATTTCCTAATGTATAAGTTGCTGTGTACTCGTCAACTTTATCTTTGTTATATTCAGGAGAGAAAGTAACAACAACATCTTCTGCTTTACCGTTTTCAACAGTTACGCCGGGATCAGTAAAATCTTCTCCAAGGTCGAAAGCTATAGTTGCATCACCAACTAATGTAATAATAGGATCTTCAGTTTCGCAGCTTGTAAACATTACAGCGCTGATTGCAGCAATTGCAAAAATTCCAAATAATTTTTTCATAGTAAATAAATTTTAGGTTAAAAACTCAATTTTGGTAAATTCTATTTTTTTGACAAGCAAAATTACTTAATTTTTCTTTAGTAAGACAATTTTCAAATTATTTTTGTCAAAAACACATAGTCATTGAAAAAAATATATAATTTTGCCACATGATTAACCCATAAAAAAATAGCTAGTTATGAAAAAAGTATTAGGATTATTTTTATTCGCATCAATTTTTGCTTTTGCTTCTTGCGGACCTAAAGCAGTTGAAGAAGAGCAAGTTGAAGAAAAAGAAGTTGTAATTGAAAAACCAGTTGAAAAACCAGTTGAACAACCAGTTGAAAAAGTTGAAGAGAAAGTAGAAGAACCTTCTCGCACAAGAAGAGGCGAAGAAGACAAGACTGACACTCGCACAAGAAGAACTGAAGCTGAAAAAGCTAAAGAAACTGACGAAGAAGGAAACGTTACTCGTCAAAGAAGAACTAACTAATCTTACTTTATCTTCAAGAAAAAGAGAGTTGTGCAAAACAGCTCTCTTTTTTTATATATAATAATCACCTGTTAAGAGCTTATACTCATTTGAGTATTGATGCCTTTCACCATTCTCAATAGCAATTTCTTTAGTTATAACCTTTTCAGATTTATCGGTTGAAGCACAAACAATTATTCTATGAATTGCTTTATCGGGATTTGGTCTGATTTCCCATTTCTCTGCAACAAATAAACTATTATCATTTAATATGTTATTTACATTATTTTCCTGTTCGGCCGGAAATATGAACAAAAACCTACCATTAGGAACAAGAATTTTGCTCACTCCCAATATCAATTCATCAAATGGTAAAGAGTCGGAATGTCGTGCAATATTTCTTTGATTTGAATAAGATTTAAGGCTATTGTGGAAAAAAGGAGGGTTACAAACAATCAGATTATATTTTTTTTTAGTGATTTTGTAATAATCTAGAAAAGATGTTTTGAATAAATTGATTTTATTAGACCATTTGCTATTTGAAATATTTTCCAATGCATCTGAATATGCCCTTAAATCAATTTCAACACAATCAATTATTGCGTTTTGTTTTTGTGCAATCATCAAAGCTATTAATCCACATCCTGTTCCAATATCCAAAACTTTTTCGGCATTTATATTTGCCGCAATTGCACCCAGCAAAACACCGTCGGTGCCAATTTTCATTGCACAATTATTATCTGTAAGAGAAAATTTTTTAAATCGGAAAATATGCTTTATTGATGACTTATTCATCTTTTTCATAGAGATTGTCGGCCAGATACATATCTATCAAGCCTTCAGGAGCTTTATAAAAAACAGTTCGAGTTTGTCTGTCTATTGATACAATGAAATTATTATGAATGGGTAACAAGATTTCTTTATTGCCCGAAAACACTTGAAAAATCGGCGTACTCCCCACATCTATAATATCTTTAACTTCACCAACAACGCCCTTTTCTTTATCAGATAATTTAAACCCTATTACTTCGTGGAAATAAAACTGTTTGCCTGTAAGCTTTGGCAAAAAATTCAGAGGTAGGTATAACTCACAACCAACAAGAATTTCAGCTTGTTCAGCGTTATTTATGTCTTGAAACTTAACAATTAGCTGATTTTGCTTTGAATGTTTCTGAATTTTATCAATAAAAAATGGAATCAGTTTATTGTTTCTTTTCACAAAAACTGATTCCAATTCTTTGTAATTCTCGGGCTCGTCGGCGTCAATAAAAAAAATTACTTCACCTTTATACCCAAAAAGTTTTGATACATAACCCAGCAAAAAACATTCATTAATTTCCATTTGAAAGTTATTTGTATAGGTTATGAAAAAGTTCTATTCTTCAGCAGGAGCTTCTTCTGTTGATGCTTCAACAGCAGGAGTTTCTTCCACCTCTTGAGAAGCAGATTTTTCAGCTTTTAAATTTTTAGCAGCTTGTTTTTTTGCTATTTCTTCTGCGCGTGCTTCTTTAACTTTTCTTTCAGCTTCGATGCGTTGTTTTGCCTCGTCTTTCTTTGAAAGTTCTTTATCTTTAATAGTTTGCTGAATTTTTCCTTCTTTTTCCTTCATCCATTCCTGAAATTTAACTTCCACCTGAGCTTCAGTAAGAGCGCCTTTTTTCATTCCTCTAATAAGGTGATCTTTAAGAAGAATTCCTTTGTGAGAGAGAATTGACTTTGCTGTCTCTGATGGCTGAGCACCTGCTTGTAGCCAGTACAAAGAGCGGTCAAAATCAATATCAATTGTTGCAGGATTGGTCATTGGATTGTATGTGCCAAGCTTTTCAATAAACTTACCGTCACGAGGTGCACGACCATCTGCCACTACTAAATGGTAAAAAGGTTGTCCTTTTTTACCTTTTCTTTGCAATCTAATTCTTGTTGGCATTGAATTCTAATTTTTAAAGTAAAACAATCATTTTTTAGGGGTGCAAATATACAACATTTTTTTCATATAAAAAAACATTTTGTAAAAAAGTATATTGAGGTGGCTTTTTCATCGAATTACCTATATGTCTCAATTAGAATTGGGTCTCTTGTTTCCCGCAGTTTACAAAGATTTACGCAGATTTTTTAACTCCAAACATGTCCTTTTTATTTTTTATCCACAAATTGCTCAAATTGTTTTCACAAATTTCCACAAATTAACACTCTTCAAATCAACTAATTATCTCATCATCACTTCTTCACATCATCGCTTCATCACATCATCGCACCATCGCATCATCGCATCATCTCATTATCTCATCATCGCATCATCACATCATCGCATCATCGCATCATCGCATCATCACATCATCGCATCATCACATCATCGCATCATCGCATCATCGCATTATAACATTAACACATTATCACATTATATTTTTAATTAGTTTTGTTGTTCAACAATTAATTTCAAAGAAACATGATAATACCTGCTTTTGTTCAGAAAGACCAATATTTGATGCCTTATGCCAATGACATTGTAAGACGACTTAGAAAGGCTTTTGATAAAGAAAAACATCTAATTGGTAACAAAGGAAGCTTAAGCGATTTTGCAAATGGTCACCATTTTTATGGTTTGCATAAAACTGCCACTTCGTGGATAATTAGAGAATGGGCGCCTAATGCTACGCAGTTATACTTACTTGGAGATTTTTGCAATTGGCAAATTTCTGATGAGTTTGCATTTAAGAATATTGGAGGAGGAAACTGGAGTATTGAGTTACCTCATTCTGTTTTAAAACATCTTGACCTCTATAAGATATATATGAAATGGCATGATGGTGAGGGCGAGCGAATTCCTGCCTGGGCATGGCGTGTAATTCAGGACCCTAATACTTTTTTATTCAGTGCTCAGGTTTATGATCCAAGTGAAAATTATATCTGGAAAAACCAGACTCCGAAAACAGATGAGAATTTTGTGCCTTTGATATATGAAGCCCACGTTGGCATGGCAAGTGAAGAGTATAAAGTTGCTACATGGAATGAATTTAGAATAAATTTACTGCCATATATTCATAAAGCCGGATATAATGTAATTCAAATGATGGCTGTTCAAGAACATCCATTTTATGGGTCTTTTGGATACCACGTAAGTAGCTTCTTTGCTGCCAGCAGTAAATTCGGCACCCCGGATGATTTGAAAGCACTGATTGACGAAGCTCATGGATTGGGAATAAAGGTAATAATGGACATTGTGCACTCTCATGCAGTTAAAAATGAAGTTGAGGGGATTTCAAGATATGATGGAACTTATTATCAGTTTTTTCACGATGGTCCGAGAGGCAACCACCCTGCTTGGGACAGTCGTTGTTTTGATTATGGCAAAGATGAAGTTTTGCATTTTTTATTGTCTAATTGCAAATATTGGCTTGAAGAATATAAATTCGACGGATTTAGGTTTGATGGAGTAACCAGCATGTTGTATCATGACCATGGACTGGGAACTGCTTTTTTGGGGTACGATCAGTATTTTAATTTGAATCAGGATGAAGATGCTATTGCATATCTAATAATGGCTAATAAACTTATACATGAAGTAAACCCATATGCTATTTCCGTTGCTGAAGAAATGAGCGGCATGCCGGGATTGGCAACTCCTCAGAGCATGGGAGGATTTGGGTTTGATTTCAGACTGGCAATGGGAATTCCGGATTTTTGGATTAAAACCATAAAAGAAAAGAAAGTTGAATTCTGGCATGTTGGTGATATGTTTTATAATCTCTCTAATAAAAGAGCAGATGAAAAAACAGTACACTATGCTGAATCCCATGACCAGGCTCTTGTTGGTGATAAAACAATAATATTCTGGCTTATGGATAAAGAAATGTATTTCGACATGAGCGTTGAACGACCAAATATTGTTGTTGACAACGGTATAGCATTACACAAAATGATTAGGCTAATAACTATTGCCACTGCAGGAAACGGTTATTTAAACTTCATGGGAAATGAGTTTGGTCACCCTGAATGGATTGACTTCCCGGGTCAACACAACAATTGGTCTTATCATTATGCGAGAAGACAGTGGAATCTTAGATTCAATGAAAACTTAAAATATAAGTATCTGGCAGAATTTGATGAAGAAATGATAAGAGTAATTAAAGATTATAACGTTTTGGAAAAGCATAATCTTCATGCAATAGTCCAAAACATAGATGATCAGGTATTAGCGTTCTCCAGAGCAGGACTTATTTTTATTTTCAATTTCAGTCCTTTCAGATCATATACCGACTATTTAATTAATGTACCTAAAGGTAGATATCAAATTCTACTAAACTCAGATAGAAACTATTTTGGCGGATTTGAAAGAATTGACAATGATTATGAATTTGTTAGTAACCCAATAGGCAAAGGCAGCAAGGAACATGGAATTATGATGTATTTGCCCGCATTATCTGCTATTGTTTTGAAAGGTTGAGGTTGAGGTTAAGGTTAAGGTTAAGGTTAAGGTTAAGGTTAAGGTTAAGGTTAAGGTTAAGGTTGAGGAGTATTATAAATTAATAACATAAAATAATGACAAAAGATATCAGATTGATTAGAACTATAAAAGCCACTCCTGAGGAGGTTTATATTGCATTAACTAATCCGTTTTCAATAGAATTGTGGACAGGTGAACCCGCAGTTATGAGTACTGAAATAAACTCTGAGTTTTCAATACTTGATGGAGAAATATCAGGTCGCAACCTTGAATTTCGTGAAAATGAATTCATCAAACAACTTTGGTATTTTGGAGAAGATGTTGAAGATTCTATTGTTACGATAACCCTCGAGCCTGATAAAAACAACACAAAAGTATTTGTAGAACACAAAAACATTCCAGATGAGGCTTACGAAAACATGCTGGAAGGATGGAAAGAATATTATTTAGGTGCTCTAAAAACATTCTTCGAACTAAAAGACTCCGAAGACTAAATCCACTGTCGACTGTCGACTGTCGACTTACGACTTACGACTTACGACTAAACATTAAATCTGATATTCAGAATATCAGCGTCTTTAACAATATAGGTTTTACCTTCAACAAAATACTTACCTGCATTTTTGCAAGCTTGTTCAGAACCTAGTTGCTTCAAATCTTCAAATTTCATTACTTCTGCTCTGATAAATCCCCTTTCAAGGTCGCTATGAATAACACCTGCAGCCTGAGGAGCAGTCATACCTTCACGGATAGTCCATGCTCTTACTTCTTTCGGACCGGCTGTAAAAAAAGTTTTAAGATTCAGCAATTCGTATGCAGCTCTTACGAGCTTATTAACTCCGGGCTCTTCCAGTCCGAGGTCGCTTAAAAATGCTTTCCTGTCTTGCGGGTCTTCAAGTTCGGCGATGTCGGATTCTGCTTTTGCTGCAATAACAAGCACTTTAGCGTTTTCTGAGGATAGTGCATCAATTGCTTTGCTGCTATATTTATTTCCTGATGCAGCGCTGGATTCATCAACATTACATACATATAAAACAGGTTTTACAGACAGAAAGAAACAATCATCAATATATTTCTGAAATTTTTCTTCTGTAACAAAGCTTCTTGCAGGTTCGCCATTCTCAAAATGCTCTTTAAGCTTACTTAAAACTTCCATCTCAAGTTTAGCATCTTTATCCCCTACCTTCACTAGTTTTTCTACCTTTTGCATTTTCTTTTCCAAAGTTTCCAAATCCTTTGCAACCAGCTCAAGGTCAATATTTTCTTTATCCCTAACCGGGTCAACACTTCCGTCAACATGAGGAACTACATCACTGTCAAAACATCTGAGTACATGAATTATAGCATCTGTCTGTCTTATATCAGCCAGAAATTGATTTCCTGCCTTAACCTGATTCGTACTTCTTGTAAGTCCCGGGATATCAACTATTTCAACCGTTGTATGAACAAGTTTTGCAGGTTTTATTAATTCAACAAGAACATCAAGTCTGGGATCAGGAACTTCAATTTGCCCTAGGTGAGTTGTTTTAGCGCTATCTTCCTGAATTCTTGTTTTAGCAATACAATTAAAAAGTGTCGTCTTTCCGGTACCCGACAAACCTATTATACCACATTTAAGAGCCATATCTGTATTTTTTTTTTGACGGGCAAAAGTAATAAATTGATTTGTAAGATTTGTAAGATTTGTAAGATTTGTAAGATTTATAAGATTTGTAAGATTTATAAGATTTGTAAGATTTATAAGATTTGTAAGATTTGTAAGATTTGTAAGATTTGTAAGATTTGTAAGATTTAT
>CAZRNU010000052.1:0-3142 GCA_964601515.1 uncultured Bacteroidales bacterium
TGTTGTTAAAAAGCCATGCATTGAAAAAGAATTAGAAGAAGTAATAATAACTGATGAAAAACTACAAAAAGCAAAAAAATCAAGATCTGAAAATATAGAAATTATCTCTTCGGATTATATTGAAGAAAACTTATCCGGAAATCTATCAAAAACACTTGAAAAACTACCGGGAATTCAATCTTCTAATATCAGTCCTTCATTAGCAAGGCCTTTAATAAGGGGTTTTGGAGGGTACAGAATTGTAATTTCAAAGAATGCAATGAAACTGGAAGACCAATCGTGGAATAATCATCAGGGTTTGGCAATTAATCAGGCTTCTATTGAGGAAATTGAAATAATAAAAGGTCCCGCATCTTTGTATTACGGATCTGATGCAATAGGTGGAGTTATAAATATAAGTACACTATCAGTTCCTGATTCATTTGGTTATAATGGAGTTGTTGGCTTAAAAGCAGAATCAAATAATGATTTGTTAGGAATTAATGCAAAGATGAGCTATAAAAATAAGCTTGGGTTTATAAAAACTGATTTTTCTTATCAAGATTTTGCTGATTTTAGAGTACCGGCCGATAGTTTTGAATACAAACCTAATCATTTTGCCAAACTTGATAAGTCATTGCACAACACTGCCGGCAAGGAGTTGTCTTTTAATATTCAAACCGGAATTATAAAAAAAGATTTAGTCAGTTATTTTTTGTTTAGTTATTTCGATAATAAATCCGGGTTTTTTGCTTATGCTTCAGGACAAGAACTTGTTGATGCAGACAGAAACTTACATTCAAAATCAAGTAGAGATATTTTGTTTCCATATACTCAATTGCGGGATTATGATTTACAATATGTATTTAATAAATATTATAACAATAGCAAACTTTCCTCAGTAATTGGATATCAGCAAAATAATTCCGATGAATACGATAATTTAAAGGATATTAGTGGTAATCGTCAGAATGATATTTTAAATTATAAAGATTCAAATCTTGATTTGGGATATGAGCTTAGAACTATCTCAGGCAGAGTAAATTATGCAATTGGAAATTCGGATTCACATTCTTTTGTTACCGGAATAAATGGTCAATATCAATGCAATGACATTAGTGGATATAGTCATTTATTACCTGAATATTATCGTTTTCAGTTAGGTTTATATTCGGAAGCGAGATATAAAATACATGAAAAATTTGCTTGTCAGTTGGGCGCTAGGATAGATTATGGAAGCATTTCTATATTTGAGTCATTAAATCCTGACCCTGAAATTGGAGACTCAATTTTAAACGCTCATATTGATAGAAGATATCCTGCTTTTGTATATTCAGTCGGCTTGGTTTATAATCCAAATAAATCTTTATTAGCAAAATTACACATTGGCAAAAGTTATAGAATGCCTGCCGCATATGAACTTGCATCATATGGTATTCACAGGCATAATTTGAGGTTTGAGAAAGGCATGCCTGATCTGAACCCGGAAGAAGCATATCAGGCAGACATTGTTTTTGAATACACATTAAATAATTTGCAGATTGCAATCTATCCTTTTGCAAATTATTTTTCAAATTACATCTATTTGTCGCCTACTCCTGATTTTTCCCTTGGCACTTTTACAGGACAGGTTTATGAATACAGCCAAAATACAGCGCTGCACTATGGTGCTGAGGCTGCTTTATTATACAAGTTTTCAAATAATTTTCATTTTTTATCTTCAGTAGAATATGTTTATCCTATAAACCTGGATACTAAGAAAGCACTTCCTTTTTCTCCGCCATTATCTTCTGTAAATGAGCTTATTTATGCTAATCCAAATAAGAAAATCAGAATTGGATTTCAGGCAAATATTACTTCATCACAAAATAGGGTTGCAATTAATGAAAGCTCTACAAATGGGTATATGATATTTAATTTGTCGGCTCAAAATACATTCAATATTGGGAAAAATGAAATTATAACATTAATCTATATCAGAAATATTGCCGACAAAAACTATATGAATCATTTAAGTTATTATAGAAGGCTTAATATCCCGGAACCGGGAAGAAGTTTGATATTCTCCTTGAAAATTCCTTTAAAATTCAATACAAATCATAATGTTTAACTTAAATTAAAATAAAATGAAAAAAAATGTTTTAAAATCAATTCAATTACTAGTATTAGCAGGTGTTTTAGTATTTGCATCATGTGAAAAAACTGATACCACAACTCCACCGGAATTAAGCAATATAAAAGCTGTAAATCATGATGATGACACTACCATTATTCCTAGAGGAGGTACAATCAGTGTGAATTTTGAAGCTCTTGCAAAAAGTGATGGCAAACTTGATTGGTACCATATTGAAATTCATGACCATCCTGAATCGGGTTTAGTTGAGGATGAGTACAGAATAATAGATGCTTCTTTTAAAGATAAGGCTACTTTTAAAGGATTAAAAAATGCAACAGTTCACGAGCATATTACTGTGCCTGCAGATGCTAATCTTGGAGCATATCATGTTGTTATTACAGTTGTTGATGAATATGGCAATTCTGTAGATACTGAAGATGTTGATGTTGCAATTACAATTGTTGAGTAATGGAAAGAATACTAAGAATAATAATCGTCTTTATTGCACTATCTGTTTTTACAGGGTGTATAAAAAACGATGGAGATAATCTTGATAAACCGGAGATAACTTTGTTGTCTCCGGCTCCTTGCGATACAATCTATTTCGGCACGCCCTATACTTTTCAAATTAAGGTAGCTGATAAAGATGGGTTGGGCAATATTAAAATAGATATCCATCATAATTTCGGACACCATCAGCATGGTGACCATGAACCTTGCGATATGGATGAGCCTAAAACAGCTGTTAATCCTTATTTTAATGAATGGATTTTTGAATTGCCTTCAGAGCAAAAAGAATACATCTTTCAAACGGAATTAACATTTCCTGATGATGATTATGATATTGGTGATTACCATTTTCATATCTATGTTACTGATAATCTAGGATATCAATCTTTTACTACGCTTGGAGTAAAAATTCAGTAAATTTTTTTCTTAAATGCCCTTACATTCCTTATATGTTTAAAAGAAAAGAATTACCATATAAGGCATATAAGGTAATATAAGTGTTAAGTAGGTTTTCTAAGTTTTTCTTAAATGCCCTTA
>CAZRNU010000052.1:3242-19868 GCA_964601515.1 uncultured Bacteroidales bacterium
AGGTTTTCTAAGTTTTTCTTAAATGCCCTTATATTCCTTATATGTTTAAAAGAAATGAATTACCATATAAGGCAAATAAGGTAATATAAGAGTTAGGATAGTAGGTATTATTTCTTCATACCTTTTAACCATTCATACCACTGCTTCATGCCTTCTCCTGTTTTTGCAGATATTTCGAAAAACTTAAGATGGTGATTTACCTGAAGAGCATATTCTTTTGCCTTTTCCACGTTAAAATCAACATAAGGTAGCAAATCTATCTTGTTTATAAGGCAAATGTCTGATGAATGAAACATCCCGGGATATTTCAATGGTTTGTCTTCTCCTTCTGTAACGCTTATAACAACAACCCTATAGGCTTCTCCAAGGTCAAACATTGCAGGACAAACCAGGTTTCCAACATTTTCGATTATCAAAACAGAATTATCTGCAACATTTAATTGCTTTACAGCTTTATTAATCATATCAGCATCTAGATGGCAACCATTTCCGGTATTGATTTGAATTACCGGCGCTCCTGTTGTTTTGATGCGATTAGCATCGTTAAGTGTTTGCTGATCACCTTCAATAACAAAGAAATGTAAATCAGATTTAAGGTCGGTAATAGTTTTCTCCAAAACTGTAGTTTTTCCCGATCCAGGAGAGCTTACCATATTAAGAGCAAGAATATTTTTAGCATCGAAATAGCCTCTGTTTCTTTGAGCAAGTAAATTGTTTTGTGCAAGAACATCTTGTTCTAACGTAACTACCTTAGAATGAGAATGCTCGTGGTCATGCGAGTGAGTATGATAATGAGTATGTTCATGTTCATGGTCAGAATCATGTGTATGCCCGTGGTCATGTTCATGTGGGTGGGAGTGAGGGTGTTTATGTGTGTGTGGATGTGCATGATTATGTTCGCCATCATGTGTATGATGATGAGTGTGGTCATGCTCATGTGAATGACCGTGTTCATGGGCATGTTCACTGTTTTGTCCCGGAATTGTATATTTTGTCGAACTATCTGGATGATCGCAGCCGCAAGTGTTACACATATCTTTAAGTTAAAAGTTAAAAGTTAAAAGTTGTAGTTTGTATTTGTGCAAAGTTAGTTAGAATTTTATGAAATGGTTTGTCTATGAGTCAAAAAACCGTTGGATAATTTCTGTTAATCAACTTAGTCCATTTTATATGATTTAATTTTCAGTTCATTACCTTTTATAATTTCTGTTTTGAATGAATTACAATTTGGGCAGTTAGAAGCATATTCGGATGTTTCAAATTCAAAATTGCAGACGCTGCATTTTGCAATAGGCTTGACTTTTAAAATATTGAATTTAACTTTATTGAGCAAGGTGCTTTTTGGTGCATGTTCAATAGCAAATTCAAGTGCGTCAAATTCAACACCTGCTAATTCGCCAACTTCCAATTCAATCTCATATACAACTTTTGCATTGTTGCTTGTGGCACTATCCTCCACAGTATCGAGGATGTTTGTGACTATTGATAATTCGTGCATAATACAGTAAAAAGTTAAAAGTTAAAAGTTAAAAGTGTCTTGTCCTGAGATTGGTTGAAATTAGTTTTTTGGTGATTGGAAAAAATCATTGCAAATTGTATTATAAAGGCTCAGATCTATTCCGTTTTCTATCATCAATTTATTGTTTTGGATAATTTCCTTTGTTGGTCCAACTGCTTTTATTTCTCCTTGATTAATGAGTGCAACTCTCTGACAGCATGCAATCAATGGTAAATAATTCTGAGAAATAATCACCAATGTTGATTCCAGATTATTGAGAATGTTTAACAGTTGCTTTATCATTGTCGGGTCGAGGCTAGAGAATGGTTCATCAAATCCTATCACTTCTGGTTTTGTGGCTAAAACAGTTGCTAATGCAACACGCTTTCTTTCACCCATAGATAAATGGTGAGACACAAGTTTCTCAAAACCTGTAAGATTCATGGCTTCAAGAGCATAATCTACCATTTTTGTAACTTCTTTACGCGAAAAACCAAAATTCAGAGGACCAAAAGCAACATCTTCTTCAACTGTCGGATTAAAAAGTTGATCATCAGGATTTTGAAATACTATACCTACTTTTTTGCGTATTTCCGGAAGTGTTTTTTTACTAACTATTGTATTTCCTATCTGAACACTTCCGCTTCCGGTAAGTAATCCGTTTAAATGAAGCAATAGCGTAGATTTCCCGGCTCCCATAGGGCCTATTATTCCGAATTTTTCTCCCGGATTAATTTCAAGATTAATGTTCTTTAATACTTGGCGACTTGAATTAAATGAGAAGCTCAAGTCTTTTATGCTAATTCCTGATGACATATTCTTAGATTATTATAAAAATTAATTCACTTCCAACTCTTACTGACAAAAACATCATTATAGCCAAAACAAACAGAGCAATTTCATATTTCTTTATCTTAAATTCTTTCATCGTTGGAAATTCATCATTAAAACCTCTTGAAATCATTGCATTATAAATACTTTGTGATCTGTCCCAGCTTCTGATAAAAATCATCGCCATTTGGTTTCCATATACTTTTATCTTGCACACTCTTAATTTGCCGGGAGTTCTGCTATTTCTGGCCATTGATGTTTTCATGGCTTCGTCAGAAAAAATATATATATATCTATACATTAACGCTGACATTGTTCCTATAATCTTTGGCATTTTTAACATCCGCATTCCGGAAATAATATTGTGAAACTTCTCAGTTGATATCAATAATATTAGTAAAATTACTGAAAGTGAGCCTTTTATGAAAATAGAGAAAGAAACTATAAAAGCTTCATTTTGCAAGCTCGCGAAACTACTACTATCGTAAATATATATCGAAATCGGGTAGAATAGCGATGCCATTAGAATAAAAGGAAGAACGAACAATAGTCTTTTAAGCATGAATATTATTGGTATTTTGCTGATTATCATAAGTGAAATAACCATAATACCATAGAAAGCAAATGGCAATAATTTATTGCCGGGTTGGGATACAATAATAAACACGCACACAAACACAAAGATAAATTTGAGTCTTGGATCAAATCTGTGTATTGGCGAGTTTATATTGCTGTATTTATCTATAAATGAATGATTCAATACTTATTGTTTGTTTTTTCTATTTGCTTTAAACCCATAAAATACACCTGTGATTCCAAATATAAGTGCTAAACCAAATATTGCCTTGTATAATAATGGGATTTCTGTAATTGCATCATGTGAATGATGATGATGTGTTTCAATTTCTTCCGCAGTCTCAATTTGAACTGCTTTACGAATTGACTTATTCACACTATCATGTTCAATATCAACCGTATTAAAAAACTCTTTTGGTATGCTAATACTTGTGGTTCTGGCATGACCCATTTCATCGTCAATCTTTATTTTCCATTCACCAAAAGTATTAGGCAAAAATGCGAAATTTCCGTTGATGTCAGTTTTACCAGTTTGATAATGAGTTTCGGCTTCAGGAGCATAAATCTCTACTTTTGCATTCGCAATAGGTTTAGTTTTTGAGAAACCTGCATAAATAGTTACCGCAGGACTTTTCAAAGTCATGTCAACTCTTATAGAGTGAGCCATTGCCAAAGTTGAAAATAGCAAAACAAATAATGCGCAGATAATTAGCGATTTCTTCATGATTTAAAATGTTAACGTTATTTTATAATGTCTGAATTAATTTTCCTAAAAAACTTCATAACAGATAATGACAATAAACCTTCAACTGCTGCGGCAATTATGTAGATTGAAAAAATAAATATAATTCCTTTACCGTATCCTGATAATTGAAATTCTACTGACATAAGTAGGGCCGGAATAATTACACCAACGAAACCTGCCACTATTGCCCTAAAATATTCAGGTAAGTATTTTTGTTTCCAAACTATCCAGGCTAAAAAGGCACCTGCTCCCATATTAATCGAATTTATTCCGACAGATAGCAATCCGCCATGCTGAAATATGAATGATTGGAATAGTAAAACTGTGAAAATAACAGGAAATGCACGCTTGCCAAGAATTATTCCAGCAATTCCGAATAAACCTGGATGTATAGAGGTGCCGGCAAATGGAATATGAATTAGAGATACTACAAACAGAGCAGCACCGGTTATTCCCATTATTGGAATTTCTTCTGATGGGGTTTTTCTTCCGGAAAAATATATAATTCCTATTGATATTACATTAGCAGCAATGCTAATACGTGCATCAATTATTCCGTCTGCAATGTGCATTATAAAAACTCTTTATAGATAGTGTTACCTTTTTTTAAAAAAGTAATACAAAGGTAGGATATTTTACAAAAACTTTATCTGATAATTTGAATAGAATTGCGATACTTTAGCAAATTCTTGGCAATTGTTCACCTGCCGGCATATCAATAATCCTTTTGCCGCCAATTTCAGTTATCAGTATTGCTTTGCCGGAGTGTCCTTCAACTACTTCACCAATGATAGAGCTGTTTTTGCCGAATTCATTATTTTTCATAACGGAAATAACTTTATCAGCATCATTTCCATCAACAACAACAATAATTTTCCCTTCATTTGCAACATAAAACGGATCAAAACCCAGTAATTCGCACATTCCTCTAACATTTTCATTTACGGGAACTTTTGCTTCATCAACTTCAATTCCTATGTTATGATTTTCAGCTATTTCGCACAAAACAGTAGATATGCCTCCTCTGGTAGCATCTCTCATAAATTTGACAGTGCATTCTGATTGCAGAATCTCACTTATTAAGCCATTCAAGGGGGCGCAGTCTGTAACAATATCTGTGTGAAAATTTGCAAAGTTCCTGCTTGCCATAATTGCCATACCATGGTCGGCAATTGTTCCGTTAATTATAATTTTATCTCCTACTTTTAAATCAGATCCTGTAGAAATGTTCTTGTGCTTTTCTTGTAAAACGCCAATGCCTGCAGTATTAATAAATAATTTGTCGCACTGACCTTTATTAACAACTTTGGTGTCGCCGGTAACAATCATAACCCCTGCTTTTCTTGCTTCAGCAGCCATATCTGCAACAATTGTTTCGAGGTCTTGCATAGGGAAGCCTTCTTCAATAATGAAACCACAGCTGAGATATTTTGGAGTTGCACCTGAAACAGCCAGATCATTCACTGTCCCACAAACAGCAAGCTTTCCGATGTTTCCTCCAGGAAAGAAAATTGGGTCAACAACGTAAGAATCTGTAGTGAATGCTAATTTGCCGCTATCAACAGTAATAATTGCTGAATCAGTTTGTTGGCGTAAAATCGGATTATCAAAATATTTTACAAATAAACTTTTAATTAAATCGTGAGAAAGTTTTCCTCCGCTGCCATGGCCTAATAATATGTTTTTTCCCATTATCTGTTAAATCTATAATATGCGTTACATGCTCCCTCGTGCGATACCATACAGGCACCAACCGGATTTGATGAGTTACAAACTGTTCCGAAAAGCTTACATTGGTTTGGCTTTTTTAATCCCTTTAATATTTCGCCGCAGATGCAGCCTTTTTCTTCTTTTGTTTCTTCCACTTCAACCGGAATAACTTTTTCGGCATCAAATTCACTGTATTTTTCAGCAACTCCAAGTCCGCTTAAAGGCAAAGTACCTAAGCCTCTCCACCAATCGTCTCTTAAAGAAAATACCTCATTCATTGCTTGTTGAGCTTTGATATTTCCTTCCGGATTTACAGCCCTTTTATATTGAATTTCTACTTTAAAATCTTGATTTTCAAATTGTTTTACAAGCATGTAAACAGACTGCAGAATGTCAACCGGTTCAAAACCTGATATCACACAACCCACTCTGTAATTTCTTGGAATAGGTTCGTAAATTTCTGTTCCGGTAATTACGCTAACATGTCCGGGTGCTATATAACCATTAATTGCAACTCCTTCGTCAATTAGAGCGCCCATAGCAGGCGGCATAATTTTGTGAGAACTAAGCAGGGAGAAGTTTTTTAGGTTTTGTGCTTTAGCATTTATAATACCGGCAGCACTCGGCGGAGCTGTTGTCTCAAAACCAACTCCAAGAAAAACTACTTTTTTTGTCGGATTTTCAGTTGCAATTTTCAGTGCATCCAAAATTGAATAAACAATTCTTACATCAGCGCCCTTGCTTTTTTCTTCGTTAAGAGTAGAAGTAGAACCGGGAACTCTAATCAAATCGCCGTAAGTAGTAATTATTACGTCTTTTACTCTACTAAGAGCTACCGCATGATCAATAAATCTTTTACTTGTAACACAAACAGGACATCCGGGTCCGGAAACCAAGCTGATGTTTTCAGGCAGAAGCGAAGGAATGCCAAACTTTTGAATAGCCCAAGTATGGCCACCGCAAACCTCCATTAATACAATGTCTTTTTTGCTGATTTTGTTAATACTTTTTAAAAGAGAATTAACAATATCCTTGTCGCGAAATTCATCAATATATTTCATTGGGAATGTATCCTATAGATTAGATAAATAATTGAATGTAATACTTTGAGGCAGTGGTTATTATTCTTCTAATTCAGGTTTTATCTGTTCGTTCAGATCATCAAATTCATCAAATACTTTTAGAGTTTCAATTGCTTCTTCTTCACTGATTTTTTGAATTGCAAATCCTGTGTGGAGTAATATATAATCACCAATTTTCACATCATCAAGTAATTGTAGAGATGCTTCATATTCAGTGCCACCAACAGATACTATAGCTTGATTTTCATTAATGGATAAAACCTTTGCAGGGATGCTTAAACACATAAATATTGTTTTTGAAATTGTGGTGCAAAAATACGAAATTATCCGCGAAAAATTTATTTAATGTTTTTTGCCAAATGAAATTGAATTATTTCCTTGCAGCGGCAATCATTATTTGACCTAATGCAATTCCGGCATCGTTTGTAGGTATTTTTGACTGAGAATAAACATCAAACCCATTCTCTGAAAGGCGTTTTTCAACATTTGTTAGAAGATATTTATTCTGAAATGTTCCTCCGGATAATGCTACCTTCTGTATTCCGGATTCTTGTCTTGTTTTTATTGCAACTACTGTAATCACATCAACTATCGTATTATGAAATTTTGCAGCAATATCAGAGTGCATAACATTGTTGTTCAAATCACGAATTATTTCATCAAATGTCTTTTTCCAGGAAATAACAGCATTATAATCATATGAATACGATTCAATACAATTCTCATTAATAATAGATTCCAGTCGCATTGGAGCTTCTGCATGGAACTTACTAACAGGGCAAAGATTTATTAATGCTGCAACTGCATCAAACAACCTTCCGGCTCCTGAAGAAAGAGGGCAATTAATTTTCTTTTCAATTGCTTCGCAAATCAATTCTCTATTCTGATTTGGAATATTCTTTAAAAACTCAAGATTATGTTTTAAATATTCATCGCCATAATATTTATAAAGGTATGAAAGAGCTGTGCGCCATGGCTCGTGTGTTACTTTGTCGCCTCCGGGAAGGGGTATATATTCAAAATGTGTTACTCTTTTATACCCTGAATAATCGCAAATCAAAAATTCACTGCCCCAGATATTACCATCATCTCCCAAGCCTGTTCCATCTAGTGCTATTCCAATTACTTTTTCATCCAAATTATGTTCTGCCATGCAGGATGCAATATGCGCATGATGATGCTGAACTTTTATTACCGGAATTTTATAATCGTCTGCATATCTAGTAGAAAGATAGTCGGGATGCATGTCCACAGCAATCACTGAAGGCTCAAATCTGAATAGTTTTTTATACTTATCTATAGTTTCAGTATAAAAATTATATGTTTCAATGTTTTTTAAATCGCCAATATGCTGGCTTAGAATTGCCTGATTTTCTTTTCCAATACAGAAACAATTCACTAACTCTGCCCCGGTTGCTAATATTCCCTCAACATCGCGTGATATTTTCACAGGAGAAGGAGCATATCCTCTCGACCTTCTGAAAACTCTTTCTTTTTTATTCATTATACAAGCTACTGAGTCATCAGCGCGATTATGAATATCCCGATTGTAAGTAATTACTGCATCACATATATTTCCAAGCACATTAAGGGCCTTTTCATTATCTGTGATGATTGGTTCATCAGAAATGTTGCCACTAGTAAGCACAATTGCATTTAGATTAGATTTTTCTAAAATGAGATAATGAAATGGCATATATGGCAGCATTGCGCCAATTGTATTAAAACCTACATTTACAGATGGCGATAGTTTTTCTTTCTCTTTTACTAAAACTATTGGCCTTTTGAGAGATATTAATGATTTTTCTTCAATATCATTGATTTCAGCGTATTGTTTTAATATATCAATGTTTGAAAACATTACTGCGAAAGGTTTTCCTTCTCTATTTTTCAACTGTCGCAGCTTTGAAACAGCATCTTCGCAAAGTGCGTTGCAGGCAATAAAAAAACCACCAAGCCCCTTTATTGCTATTATGCCTTTATTATTCAATAACTCAGAAGTTTTTTCAACTATGGCCTTTTGTTCTGTTATAATCTTTCCTTGATAGTGAAGTGAGTATTTTGGACCACAGTTTATACATGCAACCGGCTGTGCATGAAATCTTCTGTCGAGAATATTTGTATATTCAGATTTGCATAACGGACACATTATGAAATCTTTCATTGTGGTTTTTTCTCTATCGTAGGGGAGGTCTTGGATAATTGTAAACCTTGGGCCGCAGTTTGTGCAGTTGATAAATGGGTAGTCTATCCTATTATGCTGAGTCTTCATATCATGAAGACAATCATTACATACAGCAATGTCAGGACTAACATCGGTAATTGAATCAGAAACTGAAGAACTTTTTATGATTTCGAAGTTTGAGAATTCTATTTTTTCAAGTTCTGTATAAGAAATAGAATCAATATAAGATGCCGGCGGAGCCTCATTTAGGATTTGACTAATAAATGGTTCAATTCTATTTATATCGCAATTGATTATCACAACAACCCCATCATTTCTGTTTTCTACACTTCCCAAAAAGTTATTATTAATGGCAATTCTGTATATAAATGGCCTGAATCCAACGCCTTGAACAAGTCCTTTAATCTCTATCCTGTATGTTTTATCCATTAAGTTTTTTAAAATATTCTCCTACAATAGCAAACTTTCTAATACTTTTGCAAAGATACTGAAAAGGCAATATATAGGTTTTTGATTTAGTACAATATAAATGTATAAGTTTTTACTTCTGGCTTTGGGTGGAGCAATTGGGGCAATCGCAAGATATTCTTTGTCGGGATTAGTTTTTAAACAGATGCATGTTTTTGGAATTTTTCCTTATGGAACACTAGTTGTAAATGCGTCAGGTGCTTTAGTAATTGGATTTCTTTGGGGGTTATGGATTCATGGAGATATGACTTCTGCTATGGGTACATTTATTTTTATTGGAATTCTTGGCAGCTTTACAACATTTTCTACCTTCTCACTGGAAACTATTAATCTATTTAGATTGAATGAAATAAAAATTGGGATACTTAATATTTTGGCTAATAATATCATTTCATTGTTGATGGTTTATTTGGGTTTTTTGTTTTCCAAAGCTTTGTTATATATTCATAAAACACTATTCTGAGTAATTTTTTATTTTTTTTAAGTTATTTACGGATAAAATACATCAACATAAAACATATTTTTGTAAACATACTTTCTTTATTAATCTAAAAACATAGCAATGGATTCAAATTCTAACAGAGTACTTACCGACAGAGATATTTGGTTGATGATTGCGCAAAGTTCTGTTGGGGATTCGTATAGGCCATTAAACTTAAGAGGAGCAAATATAAATGGAGCAGACCTTAGAGGAGCTGATTTATCGGGAGCCAATTTTGCAGGTGCCAATTTATCAGGCGCGAATTTATCAGGCGCAAACCTTACAGGTGCATTTTTTGCAGATGCTGATTTGAAAGGTTCCGACTTGTCATATGCAAATCTTACTGCAGCTATGCTGCAACATGCTCAACTGCAAAATTCAAAGCTTAATCACGCAGACTTTACAGAGGCGAATCTTTCGGAAGCAAATTTGTCTGGAGCATCTCTTGAAGAAGCAGATTTCACTCGCGCCGATATGTCATCTACAGTTATAGTTTCAGCCAACATTAGAAAAGCAATATTATTTAAAGCAAATCTTTCAGGCTCTGATCTTTCAGGCTCCGATTTTAATGAAGCAAATCTGGAAAGAACATACATGAATGATGCTTTATTAAATAATGTTTTAAATCTTGAATACGCTAAAGGTTATAAAGGATAAGCAATTTATTATGAGAATACTTTTCGTTGCATTTTTCTTATTGTCATTTCATCTAATAATAGCGCAAAATACTTATTTTGCCTCCGGCTCTTCCAATAATGAGTTTATCGATAGATTGGAAATAAAATCAGGAAAAGCATTACCCGGGCATCATTCAATTTTCAAACCTTATGGAAGGAAATCTGTATTAAGTTTCATTGAAAAGGCTGATTCCTTAATTCTTTCATTAAGTGAAACAGATAAGAATATTATTTCAGCTTTAATTTTTGAAAATGCTGAATTTGCAAGTCAAAAACAACAACCATCTCAAAGACCATTACTGAAGTACTTTTATCAATACCGTCAGGATTTCTACCGATTGCATGATGATGATTATTTTATTGCAGTAAATCCGGTTATAAATTTTGATCTTGGACTTGAGAAAGATATAAAAGAACATCTTTACTTAAATACAAGAGGAATTGAAGTTAGAGGACTGATTAATAAAAGAGTAGGGTTTTATAGTTATTTGGCAGATAACCAAGCCAGATTTCCATCATATGTTAACTCTCAAATTTCTCAGCAGGAAGGCGCTGTTTCCGGAGAAGGTTGGAACCAACAGTTTGGATCAGGGGGCTATGATTTTTTTACCGCAAGAGGTTATATTTCATTCAAGGCTACAAAAAGTATTGAAATGCAATTTGGTCAGGATAAGAATTTTATAGGTCATGGTATAAGATCATTATTGCTTTCAGATTATGCCAACAATTATTTATTCCTAAAAATCAATACTCAAATCGGACGCTTTCATTATCAAAACTTATTTGCTGAGTTAATAGATTATCCTTTAAGGTCATACGGAGGTAGATTATTTGATAAAAAGTATTCTACAACTCATGTTTTATCTATGAATTTAACTGATAAGTTTCAGTTAGCACTCTTTGAAAATGTAATATTTGGAAGATCTGATGACATGGGTAGGAGAGGTTTGGAATTACATTATTTCAACCCGATTATTTTTTACCGAGCTGTTGAACACCATGTAGGGGATGCTGACAAGGTAGCCATTGGCTTAAATTGGCGTTGGATTTTATGGAGAAAAGCTTCATTTTATGGTCAGATTTATATTGATGATTTTCATCTTGGTGATATTAGTAAAGATGTTGATTATCTGTTGTTTAAGTATGGAATAAGAGGTGAAAGAAGGTATGAAGAATATGCATCGTTTAGGAATAAATTTGCTTTGCAAACGGGTTTGAAAATTGTGGATTTGTTTGGTGTAGAAAATCTTGATATTCAAGGAGAAGCAAATTTTGTTCGCCCTTATGTATATTCTCATTATGATACTTATGAAAGTGGATTACGCCCTTCTGCAAGCTACTCTCATTATAGTCAGGCTCTCGCGCATCCGCTTGGTGCCAATTTTAGAGAGTATATTGGAGTTGTAAAGTATCAACCTCATTATAAATGGACAGTTTTAAGTACATTTATGTATGCAAATCAAGGTGTAGATTCTGCTGATGTAAACTTTGGCAGTAATATACTAAATGACTATTCAGACAGGCCCGGGGATTATTATTTATTTTTTCTTCAAGGTAATAGAAGAAATATTATGCATTGGGAATTGATGCTTTCATGGCAGTTTAGACATAATTTCTGGATTGATGGCAGGTTTGTTTTAAGAAATGAAGAATATCCGCAGCAAGGATTAAATAATAATACACATCACTTTGGATTAGGATTGAGAATGAATATCTCACCTCGTAGATACTTGCTTTAATCTATAAACAAATCTGCAGCAATTCCATCAGCAAGAAATTTTCCTTTATTGCTGATTATCAAATGATTGTTTTTGTTGATTAAAAGCTCGTTTTGAATATACTTTCTCGATGATTTTTCTATTTGGTTCCAAATTTTATTTCCAAATTCATTTTTTATTTTTTCTAAATCACAACCCCACATTGTTCTTAATGAAGTCATTATATATTCATTAATCTGCTGGTTTAAAGAAAGGTCTTCAAATTCTCTTGGTAGTTTATTTTCACTTATGATGCTTCTTACATATTCAGAAGTGTTTGATACATTCCAGAATCGTTTTCCTATTGTAAAACTGTGAGCAGCAGGTCCCAATCCTAAATATGGCAAGCCAGTCCAATAGCTTAGATTATGGCGGGAGAAAAATCCTTGTTTCCCAAAATTTGAAATTTCATAATGAATATAGCCACTTTGCTCCATTAATTCCATCATAATCTCGAATTGTCTTGCTGCATTTTCATCTGAAACCGCCTGCAATTTGCCTTTTTTGATAAACAAATCGAGTGGAGTCTTTTCTTCAACAGTTAAGGCATAAGATGAAATATGAGGAATTTTTAATTCAAAAGCCCTTCTCAAATTTTTAATCCAGTTTTCGTCTGTAAGTGTTGGTATTCCATAAATCAAATCTATTGTTATGTTTTCAATGCCGCCGGAAATTGCATTTATTATGCTGGTTTCAGCCTGACTTACAGAATGAATCCGATTCATATATTTTAAGTCCTCCTCAAAGAATGACTGAATACCAATACTTAAACGGTTTATGCCTAAAGTTTTAAGCTCTGAAATTTTTGTCGAAGTCAGATCGTCGGGATTTGCTTCAAGGGTTATTTCAGTATTATTATCTAACTCATAAACGATTGAAATTGCTTTGAAAAGTTGCTCTAACTCATTGATTGATAGTATTGAAGGAGTGCCACCTCCAAAGTATAATGTATCAAGATAGACTTTTGAGTGATTCCCTGACTTTATATAAAAATCCTTGGTGAGGTTTATCTCTTTTATGAGTGCTGATATAAAATCAGGTCGATTTTTTTGTGAAACCGAAAAATGAAAATTACAGTAATTACAAGCCTGACGGCAAAAAGGTATATGTATATACAATCCGGGCATTATGATTAGCCGTTAACTGTAATAGCTTTCTGTATTCTTTTTATAACTTCTTCTTTTCCAAGATAAGCCATAATTTCTTTAAGGTCAGGACCTTTACCTTCTCCAACCATAGAAATTCGAAGCCCAATCATAAGCTGTCCTGCAGGAATTTGATTTTGCTCCATAAAATCATGAAGTGCTTTATCAATTTGTTCTACTGAAAAATCACTTATGCTGTTAAGAACATCTATAGCTTTTGTAAGGATTTGGGCAGTGTTCTCTTTCCATTTCCCTTTAACAGTTTTCTCATCGTAAGATTGAGGAGCAATAAAGAAGAAACTTAATTGCTCCCATAGTTCATTAACAAAATTTACCCTGTCTTTTACTAAAGAAACTAGTTTGGTAAGACTTTCTATATTTATTTCAACCCCTTTATCTTTTATATAAGGATGGAAAAGGCTTGCAATTTCTTCATTGGTTTTACTAAGAAGATATTTATGATTAAACCATTTTGCTTTTTCGGGATCAAATTTTGCACCGGATTTATTCACTCTTTCTATAGAGAATTCATTTACTAATTCATCAATTGAGAATATTTCCTGTTCTGTTCCCGGATTCCAACCCATTAGAGCTAGCATATTAATAAATGCTTCAGGGAAATAACCGGATTCTTTATATCCGCTTGATATTTCACCGGATTTTGGGTCTGTCCATCTCATTGGAAATACAGGAAACCCTAGTCTGTCGCCATCTCTTTTGCTAAGCTTTCCATTTCCATCAGGTTTAAGTAATAATGGTAAATGTGCAAACTTTGGCATTTTATCTGTCCATCCGAATGCTTTATAAAGCATAACATGAAGAGGAGCAGAAGGCAGCCATTCTTCACCTCTAATAACATGGCTGATTTGCATAAGATAATCATCTACAACATTAGCCAGATGATATGTTGGCATTCCGTCTGATTTAAAAAGGACTTTATCATCAAGAGTGGAAGAAATTACTTTAATATGACCACGAATTAAATCATCAAACTCAATCAAAAAGTCCTCAGGCATTTTAAAACGGATTACGTATTGAGTACCGCTGCTTATTAAGTCATTTACTTCCTCTTGAGAAAGAGTAAGAGAGTTTTTCATCTCTTTACGGCTATGGCAATCGTATTGAGGTTGTTTTGTTTTATCAGCTTCCAGCCTTTTTCGCATTGCTTCCAATTCATCAGCAGTGTCAAATGCATAATATGCATTGCCGCTATCCAGAAGTTGCATTGCATATTGTTTATACATTTCTTTTCTTTCACTTTGGCGGTAGGGACCAAAAGATGTGTTTTTATCAGGACCTTCATCCCAATTTATGCCGCTCCATTTAAGAGATTCCATTATATATTCTTCGGCACCTTCAACAAATCTTGTTTGGTCGGTATCTTCAATTCTTAGCAAAAATGCACCCTTATGCTTTTTAGCAAATAAATAATTATATAATGCGGTTCTAACGCCACCTATATGAAGAGGTCCTGTTGGGCTTGGGGCAAATCTAACTCTAATACTGAAATTTGGCATGATAAAAATTTTGTTTTTTTAATGTAGAAATGAGGGCATAGAAATGGCTTCTGAATTTATTGCTATGATTAAAAATCATAAAATAGCCTTACAAACATAAAAATACCAAATACTATAAGCAATATACCTACAACCCTATTTATTAGTATTATAACCTTAAGGTTTAGATACTTTTTTATTTTATGAGCAATAAAGCATTTAAATGCATCTGTTAAAAATACTGTTACGATTACACCAACAAAAAAGATAACAGTTTCTTTTGAATTAATATCATACTTAGCTGTAATACCTGTAATTACAGCCAACCAGAAGATTATAAGAAAAGGGTTTAATATATTTATGAAGTAACCTTTTAAAATGTATTTAAATATTTTATCGGTTTTTACTCTAATTTCAATTTTTGAAGAACTGGGAATTTTGTATTTCCTTAGAAAAGTAATTACTCCAAAAATAATAAGAACAATTCCGCCTGCTATTCCAACAACATATTTGTTTTTGTCGTTACTTAATATTTGGAGCGCACCAAGATAGCTCAGCCCTATTAGTGTAATATCACTAAGAACAATGCCCAATGCAAGTTGTAACCCTGAATTAAACCCTCTGTATATGCTTGTTTGTATAAGTGCAAAGAATGACGGCCCAATTAAAAAAGCCAGCAAAATGCCTGCGCCTACACCTTCCAATAAAGCTGAACTCATAAACTAACTATTTTTTGTAGTTGGCAATAAAATTTTCCCATTCTTCAAGAATGTGGTTTTTCACAACTCTTGGGAATTTATTTTGCGCACCTTCTTTTCCTTTTGATCTTAAAAAGTCGTAGAATACTTTTGAAGGCAGAACTTCTACTAAAACATTTTTAATAGCAGCAATCCGTTCTACCCTATAATCATCATTCAAGACTTTAAGATTGTCGTCAATATGTTTTTGTAATACTTCAGGATCAACATTGCTATCAGTACCAACAAACCATTTGTGAGCAAACATTGTTTCATATTTTATGCCTGCAACGCAAAATTCTCTAACTTCAATATTAAGCTGATCTTCAGCCATTTTGATTGCCATATCCATATTTTCCTGCGACATATGTTCGCCGCATAAACTTAGGAAGTGCTTCGTTCTACCTGTAATTACGATTTCACATAATTCTTTGGAGGTGAATTTAATAACATCTCCGATTAAGTATCTCCAGGCACCGGCGCATGTACTTAATAATAAAGCATATTCAACATTTTCTTCAATTTCATCAATGAATAATGTTTTAGCATCAGGCTTTATGTTGTTATCATTGTCGAAATTTTCGGAAGTAAAAGGCACAAACTCGAAGAATATTCCATTATCTAAAACTAATTGCATACTATTAGTATTTGGTCTGCTTTGATATGCGATAAAACCTTCAGATGCAAGATATGTTTCAATATATGTTATAGGTTTGCCAAGTAATTTTTCAAAGCCTTTAGCATATGGTTTGAAAGAAACACCACCATGAACAAAAATTGATAAATTTGGCCATATTTCGTGAATATTTTTCAACTTATAATGTTCAATAACCATTTCAATTAGAATTTGCCACCAGGCAGGAACTCCCACAATTACTCCGATATCCCAATCTTTAGCTTTTTTAACTATTTCATTCAATTTCGTAGGCCAGTCTTTTTCTTTGGAGATTCGTTTCCCCGGTTTATAAAAATGTTGAAACCAGAATGGAATATTCTTAGTAGTAATGCCGGATAAGTCTCCCTCATAGTATGTTCCGTTATAATTCAAATGTGTACTACCACCAAGAGCCAAAAACCCTTTTTCGTAAAATTCCGGTGGAAAATCGTAACGGGCAAGAGAAAAAATTTGTTTAACGCTGGTTTTTTTCATTGCCCTGAGCATATGCGGAGTAACAGGTATGTATTTGCTTGATGCTTCACTAGTACCGGAGCTAAGCGCGAAATACTTTATTCTTCCC
>CAZRNU010000053.1:0-19179 GCA_964601515.1 uncultured Bacteroidales bacterium
TTATTTGGGAGCTTTGGTTATAATGTCGTCGGTTATAATTTATCCTTTTCTAAAGAGGAGCATTGGAGGTAAGGCATAGGGCGTAGGGCTTAGGGCTTAGGGCAAAATGTTTTGTCACCTTTTCCTGTCAATTTCCTGTAACTCTTCTGTAACTCTTCTGTCACCATATTCAATCTTTAAAGAAATTCGTTAAAAAATTCCTCACTTTTTGAGTTATCGGGGAAGGCGATAAAATATGGATTTAGGAGGTCTTGCTTATTATATTTTAATGGTTTATGGGTGTTTAAATCATAAACTTCACCTCCAACTGACTTTAGCATTGCATGTCCGGCTGCTGTATCCCATTCGTAGGTTTTGCCATTTCTAGGGTATAAATTACACTTTCCATCGCATAAGTAGCAGAATTTTAGTGAGCTGCCAACCGGGATTAGCTGTGTTGCACCAATTTTCGTTTGAGCATCCTGAATAAATCCTGATGTTTTTGTGTTATAGTGCGAACGGCTAATTGGGATAACGTATCCATTATGTTTTGTTTTCGATGGATGAATTCTTTCTGACAATTTAATTATTTCTAATAATGAAAAATTTTCCGATAATAGTGATGTTTTATCTGAAAAGAAAGCCCCCTCGCTTAATATACCGAAATAAAATTTATTTACAGCAGGTGCGAAAATAATTCCTGCCACAGGAGTGTCGAAATTTATTAGAGCAATATTAACAGTAAACTCATCATTTTTATTAATGAATTCCTTTGTGCCATCAATAGGGTCTACCAGCCAAAAGTATTCCCATTGTTTTCGGGTATTAAATTCAGGTATAGGTGTTTCTTCGCTTATAACAGGAATATAGGTTTTTTCTAATACTCCCAAAATGATTTCATTAGCTTTTCTGTCTGCAATTGTAATAGGAGAGCCGTCCTCTTTAATTTCTTTATCAAAAGGTTTGGTATAAATCTCCATTATCGCATTACCTGCATTTATGGCAGCTTTTAATGCTTTCTCAAAAATATTGGTAAATTCTTTGGAGCAAAAGCTAATATTCATAAATCAAGATATTCTACTATTGTTTTTTTATTACTTCTTTATAGGCGGCAAATTCTTTTGCTAAAAACTCACGTAATTGCAATGGAGTAAGGTTCTTCTTAATTTCTGCGTTTTTGCAAACTGATATCTTTCCGGTTTGCTCACTTACTATAATTGCAATTGCATCAGATTGTTCTGTAATGCCTAATGCTGCTCTGTGTCTTAGTCCTAAGTTTGCGGGGAGATTTGTGTTTTCAGAAACTGGCAAAACACAACGTGCGGCCTTAATTCTGTTCTGACTTATTATTATTGAACCATCGTGAAGTGGACTATTTTTATAAAAAATGTTTTGTATTAATTGGTCTGAAATTTTTGCGTCTAAAGATTCCCCTGATTCAAGATAATAGTCAAGATTATTTTCCTTAGTAATTACTATCAGAGCACCTGTCTTAATATCCGACATAGCTTCACAGGCTTTTACAACGGGCGAGTAATTTAGAGAAACTTCATTATCGATTTGCCATAATCTTCGCCAGGCACTTTGGGGGCCTTTGTTTATTATGCTTCTTCTTCCAATCATCTGAAGGAATTTTCTAATCTCAGGTTGGAAAACTATTATAAGTGCAAGCACCCCAACACTGACAAATTGACCAAGTATTTCAGTTAGGAGTTCCATCTCAAATGTTCTGACTACAAACCAGATAACATATATGGAAAGTATGCCAAGCATTATATTTATGGCTCCGGTACCTTTAACTAACCTGAACAAATAAAACAACAGGAAAGCTACTAATAAAATATCAATAATATCCAGAAGTCTTAATTGTATGAATGCTATGTTTAGTAACATATTTAAAAAGTTTTTGCAAATGTATGGGATTTTTTTTAAAAAGCATAGGGCAGGGGGCAGGGGGCAGAGAGCCCTAGGCTTTATGCTCCACGCCTTATGCTATCCATTAACTTAATGCTTTGTTTTGCTTCTTTTACATCATGAACTCTGAGTATTTTTGCTCCTTTCATTAAGGCAATAGTATTCAAAACAGTTGTCCCATTTAGTGCATCTTCGGGTTTAGTATTTAAAACTTTGTTTATCATTGATTTTCTTGAAAGACCAACCAACATAGGACAATCGAAAATTTTGAAGTAATCCAGTTTATTAAGAAGTTCATAATTATGTTCAAGAGTTTTTCCAAAACCAAAACCGGGATCAATAATAATATCATTAACGCCCATCAACCTTAGTTTGTTAACTTTTTCAGCAAAGTATAATGAAATCTCTTTTATAATATTGTTGTATTTTGGATTTAATTGCATGTTTTCCGGCGTTCCCTGCATATGCATCATAATATATGGGACATTCAATTTTGCTATTATTTCAAACATTTTATTATCAATATCCCCTGAAGAAATGTCGTTTATTATATTGGCGCCATATTCAATAGTTTTTAATGCAGTGTCAGAATTATAAGTGTCTATGGAAATTATTGCATTAGGAAACTTTTTTACAATAGCTTTTAATATTGGCATTAAAACTTTTTGTTCATCTTTAGGATTTATTAATTTAGCCCCGGGTCGCGAGGATGCAGCTCCAATATCTATGATGTCGGCACCCTCAGAAAGTATTTTTTCAACATAATTAAGTATTTCAGCATCACCGGAAAATCTACTTCCGCTAAAAAATGAATCAGGAGTAATGTTAATAATTCCCATTACCAAAGCTGAAGATAAATTTATAATTTTACCACCGCAATTGAGAGTTTCTTTTTGGCAAAAAAGTGTATCTTTCGGCATAACTTAACTTCATTATAACATACTAATTAAATGGGCAAAGAACAAAAAACAATCGGGCAATTTGAGCAAATCAAAAATATTTGCATAGATATCTTTGAAAAAAAGATGAAAGATTATGGCAGTGCCTGGAGAATACTTCGCACAAGTTCACTCACCGATCAGATATTCATTAAGGCACAGCGTATTCGTTCGTTGCAGGACAAAGGTAATCAAAAAATTGATGAAGGAATTGCTCCTGAATTTATAGGAATTGTAAATTATTGTGTAATGGCTCTTATTCAATTGGAATTAGGCATAGCTGACCAACCCGATTTGAATGTTGATAAAGCAGTTGAATTATATCACAAGCATTTTGATTCTGCCAAGAATCTTATGTTAGACAAAAATCATGATTATTCTGAGGCATGGAGAGAAATGAGAATTTCCAGCCTAGTTGATATTATTCTTGTGAAGTTGTTAAGGGTAAAGCAAATTGAAGATAATAAAGGGAAAACAATAATTTCTGAAGGAATTGATGCAAACTACATGGATATAATTAATTATGCCGTTTTTTCATTAATTAAGATGGAATTGGAAGGGGAGAAGCCTTAATTTTTAAAATTAACATTAGTGCTAAAGTACGTTGGGAAGAAGATTTGGTACGGGTTGTGGGTTTTTTGGGGCGTTATAACTTTAATCTTTTTTTTATTTAAAGTGTTGCCCGGAGATCCTGCACGAATGATGCTTGGACAAAGAGCAGACATATCGTCTGTTGAAGCTATCCAGAAAGAGTTGGGCCTTGATAGATCATATTGGATACAATACATAAATTATCTAAATGACATCTCTTTTGTTTCTGTTCATAAGCATAGCCAGGAAGATAGTTTCTTTTACCTCGACCATCAAAAATATACTGCAAAATCTATTGTTTCCATTGGAGATAAATCTATTGTTTTAAAATACCCTTATTTAGGAAGATCTTTCCAATCCAATAGAAAGGTATCTGATATACTTGCTGAATCATTTCCACTTACATTGCTTTTAGCTGTGGTGGCAATATTATTTGCTATGATTATTGGAATTTTTATGGGAGTGTTAACTTCCATAAACCCCGATGGATGGGTTAGTCGTTCTATTATTGGGTTTTCTGCAATTGGAGTAGCTCTGCCTTCTTTTTTTGCAGCTGTACTTATTGCCTGGTTGTTTGCTTATGTTTTGGGAGAATATACCGGCTTAAATATGACAGGAAGTTTTAAAGAAGTTGATGATTTCGGAAGGGGTGAATACATTCAACTTAAAAATATTATACTACCTGCACTAACACTGGGAATTAGACCATTAGCAATTGTGGTTCAATTAACCAGAAGCTCTTTATTAAATGTTCTATCTCAGGATTATATTCGCACAGCCAAAGCAAAAGGTTTATCAAGATACAGAGTGATTACCCGTCATGCATTAAAAAATGCAATGAATCCTGTTATTACTGCAATTTCGGGGTGGTTTGCTTCGCTGCTGGCAGGAGCAGTATTTGTTGAATATGTGTTTGATTGGAAAGGATTGGGCGTTGTAATTGTTAATGCACTTGAACATTACGATTTTCCTGTAATTATGGGGTCTGTATTATTAATATCTGTAATGCTAGTTATCATTAATATTATTGTTGATATTCTTTATGGTGTAATAGATCCTAGGGTTAGGTATTGAAAAGTTAAAAGTTAAAAGTTAAAAGTGAAAAGTGTAAAGTGTAAAGAGCCATCATTCCCCCCCAACTCCAAACTCCCAACTCCCAACTCCAAACGCTAAACGCCAAACCACTAAAAAGTAAACTGCATTGTTATTCTCCAGCCGAATTTTTGTGTATCAGGATTATCCAGATAATTTAATCGCCAAACGGCATCAACTCTGAAAAGCTTGAATATATTTTCAACTCCCGCGCTTACTTCATAATAAGGATGCCTTAATCCTCTGGTGCCGGATGGAAGAAGCATAACTTCAGAATGTTTATCGCTTAAGCTACCAATAAGTCCTTTAGCTGATACAACCTCTCTAAGCTTTAGTTTTCTTATGAGTGGAATTCTGTTGAGTATTAATCCCTGTAGATGATGGTCAACATAAATGCTTAAATATGTGTCACTTGCAAATTCATAATAATTCATCATATTAAAAGCATATCGGTCGAAAATGTAAGTTTCGTTTCCTTCGTGAAGTTTTAGCAATGTAAAAGGTACATTATCCCATATTTTCCCGCCATCAATTATGTATCTGAAATACCCAAGCGGACTTATATCAACTTTATGAGAAAAGTTAAACCCAACTTTATAATAATCATATTCGCTGCCAAGTATTCCCTTAAATCCCTTTGTAAGATTAAGATTGAAAATTGGCTTTCTTGTTCCAAGGCTCTTTCTTTCAAACTCTCCCCTCAAAAATTTTTCATCTTTAGCAATTCTGAAATTCAGGCTTACTTCTGTGGTTTTAACATCAGGGATGTCTATAATTTCACCATTTACTTCTCTTTGAAATGGCAAAAACAACCCGGATTCAATTCTTTGATGTGAAATGATAAGCATATTGGTAAAGCCCTGAAACCATTCCTGTTCTGCTTTAATATTCAACTCTTTAACCATTGTTAAGCTTGAATTTGGAGTGCGGCTTAGCAATGATTTAAATATATTATCATCTTTCAATGCAAATTCACTTTTACCAAGTTGTTTAAGGTCGTATCTGCCATCAATAGAAATTGCACTTCTTGGGTTGTTATCAAAAAGATATAAAACTTCACCTCCGTATTTGAACTTATTGTCTTTTACACCGTAAGCTCCATATCCTCCTAACATAAGTTTGGTGCTGAATTTATTACTTGTTCGTCCGCTAACCCGAAATCTGTTTCCTTCAATTTCATTATAACTGAATGTTTGAAAATAAGGCCCAAGTTCAAAATATCCTACTTCATAATAAAACATTACAAACATCCCAACCATTTTTTCATAAAACCGATAAATAGGAACACTTTGAACAGAGTCAACCATCTTATAAATATTTTCTTCATGCCTGGAAAGTGGTACAGGTCTGTTTTTTATCCAATAATCATCATCTCTGATAAAAACTCTGTCGGTAATAATAATCTTATCGTTAGTATTTGAAACGTTCTGCGGTATATCAATATTTACGGCAATATCATCATATATTGTAGATTTATTTACAAAGAAACCTCTCGAATTTTTATAAAGATTGAAATCGAAAAACAATTTCTCCTGATGTAAAAACCAAGTAGAATCATTTATTGTGCTGTATTCATATTCGGCCACAAAATCACTTATAAAATTGAAGTTTATATTTTTAGCCGTTCGCATCTGAATAGATTTTATTGCAAATGTTGTATCATTTACCCAAAAGTTGCCCCGGAATGTTCTATCTTGCTCTCTTTTTGGAACAAACGAAATATTATAGCACCACTTATTATCAATAAATGTGCTATCCAGCAGATAGTATTTATAGTAAAACAGTCCGAAATCTGAAATTGGGCTCACAAACCCGGGCTCGAAAATCATCAGAAAATTATCGTAAATATTGATGTTTTGATACATTCTTCCGGCAAGTTGCGACATACTTTCATTATCATATCCTGATAACCTTGCAGCTTTTATAAATTCCCTTTCAAGAGGAGGAGACTTTCTAAAGTAGAAGTCTGAAAATGTTTCGGAAATCAAAAGAGGAAGAAATACTTTCCCTGTTATGGCAGAAGTATCAACATAGTCGAAAATGAATTTAAAATCTCTCAAAAGCCAATTATCAGTTAACCGTTCATCAACATTGTCGGTTCCAATTTCAATTTTATTATAAGTTTTGTGATAATATGAGTCAAAACGATCCGGATTGTGGCGTGGTTTGTTCTTTATAATATTTCTAAGAATAGGATGCGCAGGATTTTCACCCGGGAGAATAACAACTTCATCGAGATAATAAACATTAGTCTTTAAGGAAAAGTTTATTTCCTGAAATTGATTTCTTCTAACTGGCTTTTTTTGAGCTTCGTAGCCAACGAAAGATGCTATAATTGTATCAGTTGCAATGCGGTTTTCAAGAAAATATTCTCCGTCGGTATTGGTTATCGTTCCAATCTGAGTATTCTGAAAATAAACACTTACAAAAGGAATGGGCTCATTTGTGTCAGAATCTTTTATTACTCCCCTAATCCTGGTAATTTGGGCATTGAGGCTCGAAGCTGCCAACAAAAATATGGATATGTTTATTAGTTTTTTGAGCATAATATTTAGGTATCGGGTATCGGGTATCGGGTATCAGGTATCGGGTATCAGGTATCGGGTATCAGGTGTCGGGTTATCTTCTGTCACTCTCCTGTCACTCTCCTGTCACTCTTCTGTCACTCTCCTGTCACCCTTTCCTTTTAATAAATTCCACATATTCTTTAAACCTCTTATGTTTTCTTTCTTTTAAAACCAAAAGCGCTGCATTATATGCTGCTTTTACTGCAATAGGAACTCCACCGCCCAGTTCAGCCCAATGGCCGCTAATATACAATCCTTTTAATGGAGTTTTATACCCTGCAACACCAAGCATTGAATTCTTCTTGCCGGGTTTTTGTCCCATCATGCTTCCACCATAATTATTTGTATATCTCCAAAATGTTATAGGAGTAGCAACATTATATTCAATAATGTGCTTTCTGATGTCATTTTTTAAAAATTCCTCAAGTCTGTCAATTATTACTTCTGCATACCTGTGTTTCAGCTTTTTATAATTATCTCCTCTTACAATATCACCTCTTTCGTTTTTAGTAGTTTCCCAAGTGTTGTGACTTTCAAAAGATGTAGGCATAATAATAGTAAGAGAACCTTTGCCTTCAGGAGCCAATCCTTTATTTCTGGCCGATTGAGAAAAAACAGACAGATGACTTATAGGAGTTTCAGGATTATCAATGTTTGATTGCTTTAGTTCGTATTTATTGAACATTATAAGCTCTTCATCAAGACCAAATTTTTCTGCAGGACAATCTAGTGAAATATTAAGAACTATTGCAGAGTCGTATAATTCAGCCGATTTAAGCTTTTTCAACATTTTTTTTGGCCTGTACTCTTTAGGCATTATATCTTCATAAAGAGAAATAATATCACAGGCAGCTATAACATTTGAACAAAGGATTTCATGTTTCTGCTTTTTTTGTTCAAAAATCACAGAGTTGCATCTGCCATTTTTGTGAGTAATTTTCTCGGCTTTTGCATTGTTGAAAACTTGACCGCCAAGCTCAATAGTCTTTGTTTCAAGCCATTTTGGGTACGACTGGCTGCCATCTTTGGGAGGATTCTGGAAATCTTTATTATACGCCCAGGCAATAGGTATAAGACAAGAAAGCAAATCAGGCTCGTTAGAGAAAATCTCATGAAACACAGGCGATTTGAAGTATCTGTTTAGTCCTTTGATTTTTCCTTTCTTTCCCGAGTATTTTATAAACTTTATAAAAGGCAATGCATATTTCAGTCTTTTAAGATGATACCCTATTTTCTCTATGTTATTCATAGTATCACTTGTTCTATAGTATTCATGAAAACTTTTAAACAAAGGAGTCATCTTTTTTGCAGATTGAAAAAATTCTTCAATGCCGGCTTTATCATCAGGGAAATCTTTTATAAGAATATTCTTTAAATCGTCAGGATTGTCGGTGAGAATGTAATCGAAATTTCTACCTAAAAATCTTTTAATCCTATGCTGATTTTTTGCAACCGGAAAGTCGTTGCCAATAATATTAAACACTTTAGTAACAACACCTTCAGCGTTGCAATGATTGAGCCAGTGAATTGAAGTATCGAATGAGAATCCGTTTTTCACATATTTTGCAAGATAGCCACCCGTTTGCGCACTTTGTTCAAGAACAATAGTTTTCAAACCAACATTATTGAGCAATGCAGCCGCAGTAAGACCACTAATACCACCTCCAATAACAACAACATCCGCAGATAAAATGCTTATAACACCCATACGATTTTAGAAACAATTATAAAAATAACCTCCAAAACTACACAAAATTTTTCAGGAAAGTGAGTGAGGTAATGTGATAATGTGATAATGTGCCAATGTGCCAATGTGTCAATTGGGTAATTAGCTGTTGCGTAAAATTTTTTTTGATAATAATACCGCGTAGCGGTTAGGATATTGTAAAAAACAATAGTATGCAAATTGGTTAAAGAAAAAATGAGACTAATTCACAAATATGCATTGCATCTTTATAGTTTCTTACTTTTTACATCCTCTAGAATTTCAATAAAAACATAGAAGTTTGTTGATGGATTTTTAAATAATTCTAGTTGCTTTGCACGATTGCACGCATCAATGCACTTTTCCCTTAATTTGACCTTTAAAAGATTGGCTATTTCCCCTTTTTTATAATTGCACCTATTCCTATTGCTCAATTCTCTAATACAATCAGCTCCTGTTAAGGATGCTGTTTGGTTTTTGTAATGTAGCAAAAACCATAATTCAATGGTTGGATTTGAAGCAATTAGTATCATTTTATCAATCTTTTTAAGATTTTCTATCAGCCCAGGTATATCTGCATCATAAATCAAAAAATCCTTATCTTTTTCATGGATGGGTTTTCCTTTTTTAAAAGAGTTAATAAAGCGTTCGTCAATACTTGAACCAGCAACTTTGGAAACAATTTCTACAGGCAGTCTATATTCGGAACGTAAAAACCTGATATAAGCCTCTTCTGTTTCACCCTCACAAAAAACCCAAAAGTGAGGATTTATTTTTTTACCTTTAGCTGCTTGACGCTTACTTTTCATTTAATAATGCTTTAAGCTGTTCAAATGAATCATTAACTATTGGAATTGCATCGAAACGTCCTTGCATATATGCCTTTTCCAAATCCATAGTATCTCTGAAATCGCTATAATCATATAAAGAGTATAAATCCGAAGAGCCATTCATACCTTTATTAACAAAATAAATTTGGTCTTTACGAAACTTTTTGAGGTCTAAAAATTGAGTGTTATGAGTTGTACAAAGCAACTGAGCCTTTTCACCTGCTCTAAATAAATTAAAAATGTATTCGATAATCTTTGGATGCAAGCTTTCTTCTATCTCATCAATAAGTAACACCTTATTGTTCTTGATAACATCTAAAAGTGTAAGCATAATAAAGAATAACCTTATTGTACCTTGCGACTCTTCGGTAAGAAAATCAAATACTACCCCGGTATTGGATTTGTGAGTAGTTTTTATTTGCAAATGATCTTGTACGACATCTTCAACTTTTAAAGTCATACTTGTTAAATCGGCTTGAATGTTTTTGCCAGACTTTTTAAGTATTTTTATTTTTACATCCTCAATGTCACTATCAGCTATTTTAAGAGCATCAATTAATTGATGTTTATTTTGATTAGTAATGTTCTCAATTGCCGAAATCCCAAATCCAACATAATTTAAAATGAATATTCTATTGAAATAATTAAATATCTCTTTAGCCAAATCTCTATCCATTTGACTTGCTCTGGATATATATAAAGTCTTATCAGAAGTGTTTTCAGCTACATCAAATGGTCTTTTTATAACATCTGTAAATGTATATTTTTCTTTTTTTGTTTTTCCGCTTCTTTCATCACGAGTAAATATCTCTTTTATGCGACCTTTAGGATAATAATACAATGCTTCGGTAATTATTGCAGTGCGCGACAATGAAAAGGAGTATTCATATTCTATTTCATTCAACACAAACCTAATGAAGTAACTGCTTGGCTTGTTTACATAGTTCTCGAACTTAAAGGGAGTGAAATTAAAAATTGTATTCTGGTTATGATTATGAGACTCAAAAACCATAGCATTGCAAAAACGAATTGCCTTGATAATATTGCTTTTTCCTGATGCATTTGCGCCGTATATAATCAGTGTTTTTAAAACCTCCGATTTATTCTCATCAAAAACATTGTTTTTCAATGCTTTTGCATTTGCAGACTTTAAATTGGCTGCTCGAAAGTCTAAAACAACTTCATCCTTTATGGAGAAAAAATTACTAATTCGAATTTCTAGTACCATTTTAATGTTTGTTTTTGTAAATTATTTGCAAATATAGCTACTAATTTCAAAATACAACTATTTTATACAAATTTATTTTCTAGCCTGCATGTTTCTTTCGGCACACTTGCATACAAAGGCTAGCCGCTTGCCTTTGCTTATGATTTCATACCATTTCATTGCCATCCAGGGAAAGTTGAGTAAAAGACTTTTTAGATAATAATATCGCTTAGCGGTTAAGATATTGTAAAAAGAAACATACCGAAAACATATACCGTGCAGCGGTTATGGAATGTAAAGTTTGTATTGATAATATGTTTATGATAAATATTATAATCGAGGTAAATAATGTAAAACAAAATAAAGCATTATAAAACAAGAGCTTCAATTAATGTGAATAACTTTTTTAATGAAAATAGAATTTTTATCGTAGATTTGAAGGAAAACAAGTTTAATGATTAAAATTATATAATGAGATTTGGTATAACAGTTGAAAATGTTACTAAGCAATTAGTTCCGATAAATTATCAGTATCCTTTATCTGCATGGATCTATAAAGTGTTTAATAATGCTGATGAGGTTTTTTCTGAATGGCTGCATAATTACGGTTATGCATTTAATGGAGACAGGAAGTTTAAGTTGTTTACTTTTTCCGGTATTGAATTTAGCCAAGCCAGATTGATAAACATGGCAGAAAGTAATATTTTTCTTGAAGTTCCAAGTGGAAGGCATAAAATATCACTTTCATTTTATATGGAAGAAGCTGCATCAAACTTTATCACCGGATTGTTTCGCAAACAAGAATTGGTTTTAGCAGAGAAAGGATTCAAAGCAGAATTTCAAATAACCGCTGTAGAGAAAAACCCTGAGCCCAACTACAAACAGAACAAGGAATTTCAATGCTTGTCACCAATAGTGGTTACTATTCCTGAAATGCAAAACGAAAAGCTAAGAGCTACATATTTGGCTCCGGATTATCATAATTATTCAGAACTGATAAAAGAAAACCTTGTAAAGAGATACGTTGCTGCACATAATAAAGTGCTTGAAGGAGTGAACTATACAAATAAACATGAAGAATATCTGGTTGATTTACCATTTGATATTGATAAATGGGATTTTAAAGTAATATCAAAACCAAAATCTAAGTTGCAAACAATAAAATCAGGCACTGAAGCCCAAACCAAAGTAAGAGGATTTGTATTTGACTTTGAATTAACTGCCCCTGTAGAACTTATGAAGTTTTTATACTATTCAGGGATAGGAGAGAAAGGCAGTTTGGGATTTGGATGTGTGGGGGTGAGGTGATGTATAAAACTATGGGGAGTTTTGATACTTTGCAGGTGTGTGAAAAAAAACAATTGAAGACATTGAAAATAAATTTACATTAACTTGGTAAATTAAAAAACATTTCTTAATTTTGCTGTCTCAAAAGAGATAGCTTAACGGATAAAGCCGGGTGCACTAAGCCCGAGATATTGGTTCGAATCCATTTCTCTTTTTTGAGGTAATCGAACCCATTGGAATTGAAAAAGTTAGTGTAATTTTATTAAATCAATCGAACCAACTGGAATCTAATAAAACTATAAATATGAGAATACACATTATTACAAATCAAACCAAATCGATAGTTCCATACAACTACCAACCGGTTTTAACTGGAGCATTGCATAAATGGCTAGGAAAAAACCGTGTGCATGATGATATTTCATTATACTCATTTTCTTGGTTACAAGGAGGTAAGGCAAGCAAATCAGGTATAAAATTTGAAAACGGAGCTAATTTTTTTATTAGTGCTTATGATGAAAGCTTTATCCAAACGATTATTAATGGGATTAAAGCAAATCCAGAAATAGGATATGATTTAAGTGTACGTGAAATCATTATTCAAGAAGACCCAGTTTTTAATGAAGAAGTATTATTTTTTTGTGCAAGTCCTGTTTTAATCAAGCGAAGAATAGACGATAAAGATGTACACTACACCTTTAATGATGAAAAGTGCAATTTGTTAATGACAGAGACTCTTAAAAACAAAATGAAAAAAGCTGGTTTAAGTCCTAATGCTTTTAATGTTGAGTTTGATAAAAATTATCAAAATGCAAAAACTAAGTTGATATATTACAATAATATTGGTAACAAAGTAAATATTTGCCCTATAAGAATAACCGGAAGCCTAGAGCAACTAACCTTTGCTTGGAATGTAGGCGTGGGCAATTCCACGGGAATTGGTTTTGGGGCGTTGAAATAAAAATGTAAGATATATGCAACTATTTATTGTGAAATACACAGGCCCCTTCGGTTTTATCAAACCCTGGACGGCGGTAAGGGATGAAGAAGTCTATAGTCAACAATTCCTAACACCCTCAATAGTAGGTGGCTTGGAAAGAAAACTTTTTCCTGAGTTACTAAAAGAGAAATGGGAGATTTTCAAGATAAAAGGACACAGACTTACCTACTCGCAAGTTTCCCAACAGCAGGAACAAACGCAACCCCGTGGCTGGAACGAAAAAGGCAGAGGCGCTAAAAAGGAGTATTCAAGGCCTTACGCTATCCTTAAACGTGGAGTCCTCGTAAACCCCATATTGTTCCTTGCATTTGAGAATAAAGATGATGCTGAAAAAGCAAGCAAACAACATATCTGTCTTGCCAGAAATGAAGATATTTTATATCCAGATCAGGAAATCATCGAAACTTCTATTGACGATTTTAACGAAAATGATGAGCTCTTTTATGGCTTTGAACTGGTTTTTGAGAAAAATGACAGCGCTTTTCTGGTGGGATACAACCGATTGAATGAAAATCAACCCATGTATGGGTGGCTCAGAGTGGTAGGTAATCCTGTAAAAACAATTGTATAACTATGGTAGTATGTGAACATATCAAAGCCAAGGGCAAGCCGGACTATACTCCACTGTTTACACATATTTCGCATGTGGTTATTGCCAGTGAGAAAATTGCTGAAAACACGGGCTTTGACAAAGAAATTGCCAGAATGGGTGCGATTTTGCATGACATTGGAAAAGCAAGTCCTGTTTTTCAGGAAAGGTTGAAGCCCGATTACAGAAGAAAAGAAAGTGATAAAACCTACAGACATGAACTGGCTTCGCTGTTTTTCCTTTCTCTTTTTGATGAAGATATTCACCCACAGCTCATAGAAATGGTTGCTGCCCACCATAAATCGGTGCAGAATGACCCTGGAATGAAAGGAGTATTGGATTTAGAGGAAAATGTGGCAGATGTATTTGCCAATCACAAAAAAGACTGGGACAACTGGTCAACTGATGCTTTGAAGATTTTGAATGCTTTGGGTATCCAAACCCGAAAAATTACGCTTGAAGAAGCCGAAGACAATTATTATAAGGCTGTGGATTATATTGAATCCAAAATTCGAACACAAGGATTCTCGCTCTGGAAGGGGTTGTTAATGGCCGCAGACCATTTTGCATCAGCCTTGATTGAAGCAACCGAAAATCAAACAAAGCGAATCTTCCAGAAACCTGACTTAAGTTTCTTTGAAAGGCAACATCCTCTCTATCCATTATCCTTAATTGATACGGAATCTGACAAAAAACATACTTTGGTCGTAGCGTGCACCGGAGCGGGAAAAACGGATTTTCTTTTCCGACGTTGTAAAAACAGGGTATTCTACACTTTGCCTTTTCAAGCATCCATAAATGCCATGTATAAACGGGTAAGTAATGACCTTAAGGAGTCCAATCCCAATCTCGATATAAGAGTATTACATTCCGCTTCCAGCATTGTTAGCGAGAATGGTAATTCAGAGGAAAGAATGCTTCAAGGTCTTATCGGTTCGGGAGTAAAAGTCTTAACACCTCATCAGATTGCAGGGATTATTTTTGGAACCAAAGCTTTCGAAGCGACCCTTATCGATTTAAAGGGAAATGATATTATTCTTGATGAAATTCATACTTATACAGAAATATCGCGTGCAATTGTTATAAAAATCGTTGAAGTTCTCAACAGATTGGATTGCAGGTTGCACATAGGTACAGCTACCATGCCCACGGACTTGTACAACAAAATTCTTGAAATACTTGGCAAAGAGAATGTGTATGAAATTAGCTTACCACCCGATGAGCTGGACAAATTTGACCGCCACATCGTACATAAGCTAAATGCGTGGGATGACGCCGATACCATAGTGGATTCAGCCATTGCTGAAGACAAGAAAGTACTTATGGTATGCAACAGGGTGAAATCGGCACAGCAAAGGTATGAGCACTTCAAACAAAAATATCCTGATACACCACTGCTGCTCCTGCATAGTCGCTTCAAAAGAGGAGACCGCAACGATAAAGAAAAACAGCTTTTAGGATTAGATGAGTTCGGCAACCCTACTTATCAATTCAATACTTCCAGCAAAGCCTGCCTCGTAGTATCAACCCAGGTGGTGGAAGTAAGTCTTGATATTAGTTTTGACCTAATGATTACCGAAACTGCACCACTGGATGCATTGGTGCAACGTTTCGGACGGGTAAACCGAAAACGCACAGAAAAGACCATTGGCAAATACAAACCTGTGTATGTCATTCCCCCGCCCAATGAATCCAAGGAGGCTTTGCCTTACGACCTGAATATTCTGAATGCCACCTTTGACATATTACCCGATGGTAAGGTGCTGCACGAAAGAGAATTACAGAATAAAATTGACAGCGTATTCCCGGAAGTGGATGTGATGGATATTGAAACCCATTCCATTTTTAAGAAAGAAGGAAGCATCGTGTTGGATTATCTTACTCACCGGCCTAAATCCTACTTGCTTGAATTGTTTGAAATTGACAGCGTAAGTTGCATCATCAACAGCGAACTGGAAAAGTATATCCATTCTGGTTTTGAAAAAAGGATGATGATGGAAATACCGGCAAGATACTGGCAAATGAAGAACTTTCCTAAATGCGATTTTGGTAACAGGCCATTTATCGTGCCTGACCATTCTTATGATGAAGAAACAGGATTTGATATTGACAAAGCCAGGCTTCCATTTAGCCCGGAAGAAAACATTTTATAAAAGAATTTGCCTATGATAACAGTAAATACAGGACGTACATTTCTCAATGCCTGGAATGAAAAGAACAACAAAGAGCTTACGGCCAAAGAGTTTTTTGAACAAGAGTATTTTGAGTTATTTTTTAATCATTCAAAATATTTGCAATGGCCTACCAACTCTCCATTTGTGCAGATGAAAAAAGGGCAGACACCTTTTACACTTAGTTCAACTGAAAGAGTAGAAAAGTTAGAAAACCTACATGCCAAAATTTCTGAAGGAGAAAGAGATGCAAGTATAGCTATTGGATTTCCTGCATCCGAAGTAAATGAATTTGCTACCACCTCGGGACTAATAACAGATATAAACTTGGCTTATTCACAAGAAGAGATTTATCTCTCTTGGCTTGGAAGCGGGCTAAGCTTAGGGGTAGCTGGAGGCTTTTCCATCTTATTCGATAATCCTGACATTCTTTTAAAAACATATGAGGGTTGGAAGGTGTATCGTCAATTCCTCAACGACCCCACTTTGCAAAAAATGGCAGGAAACAAAATAACAAGCTGGAACGGTCAATGGCTAAGTTATGCTTTTAGCAAAGATTACCGCCCCCATTTTGATTATGCAACCCTTGACAGTTTGGGGTTCTTTAAACACACCCAAACAGAAACCGTAATAGAAACCGTGAAATGGAGCCGGTTATTCTTTAATCTATCCACACAGTATCCCAATCAAATCCTAACTGGATATGTTTTTGGGTTTGGTCAGATGAATAAAACCTTGGGGTTCTTCCCTTTTCGCTTTCAACAGGCCAGAAAGATAATCTCATTTTATCAGAAATTATTTGGAGAAAATGCGATGTTAAAAGATTCCCGCTACTATGAAAACATGTATGGCGTGCACATAAAACGAGCATGTGAGTTGGGTGCATTGGGTATACAGGCGCTAGAGCCCGAAGGTTTACGCAAATACTTTGATGCAGATAAAATGCCCAATCTTAACAAATCCATGGCCTCACGAAAAAAGGACCAAAGCGATGAAGATTTTGAAGTAGTACTGCAAGAAGCCGAACAAAAAGACTACGAAAATAAAATCATTCCATTTAGAATTTACAAAACCTGGTTATTAGCTATGATTACAAAAAACAAAGAAGAAATGTCAGATTATACTCAACAAATTGCCAAAGCATTTTACGAGTACAGAGCCGGAGATAAAAAAGGCTCTAAAAAACGCGCAAACATAGTGAGCAATCAACTTCTGGCTTCAAAATCCAAAAAGGGATTTCTGGAAGCACTCACTGAGATTATTACAGAAGTTGAGGACACAAACCTTGAAATCTTTAAGGAACTCCGAGACAGGATTCACTTGATGAATAATGAGGATTTTGGATACTTTGTCATTTTGCTGAAGTTTGATTATGCCTATCAGGATAGAATCTCATCATTATGAATAACAAGGAAGAAATAATAAAACTTATTAGGGCTAGGGAGTTAAGCACTATTGAAATTGCAGAAAAATTCCAGATTACACCCGAAAGTGTGAGAGCCATAAAGGCCCACGTTACGATGGGTACTTACAATGAGACTAAAAGCACTGATGAGATTATTGAGGCAGTAGAAACTACGTTTGGCCTGGAAAGAGATATGCAATTGGCATTAAGAGCGAACATAACCCAACTTGAAAAAGGTCTTCTCATTATTGATGACAACAAAGAAATGATTACCGATGCTGGAAGAATTGATATTCTGGCAAAGGATAATAAGGGGAATACTGTTGTTATAGAACTCAAAGCAGGAATGGCCAGACCAGAAAGTTTAACCCAACTGCTTGCCTATATGGGGACTTTGAGTGAACCAATACGAGGAATATTGGTCGCATCAGATTTTCACGAAAAAATAAAATATGCAGTTAAAGCTATTCCAAATGTAACTCTTAAGAAGTATTCCTTTCAATTCAACTTTACAGACTATTAAAAAACCATATAGCAACTTTAAATTATTTCAACATGAACACTATTTATATCAGAACTTTAAAAAAAGCAGAACATACAGTTTTTGCGGTTGAAGACGGACAGAAAAGGTATTATGACCCTCAGTTTGGACGTTATGTACCCTATTCCAGTGGTCAGCAAGTTAAACGCTCATTGATAGACCAACTCACTAAAGTACTTAATGAAGTTCCCGCTCCTACTACATTTGTTTTTGGAGTAAACAAAGCAGGTGAATTTGGGGAAGGAGAAGTTTTCGCCAATTGTAACCCCACATTCGCAGACCAGCTATTTGGAGGTTGGATGAAAGCTGCCAAAGGCGGTGGAGAAAGAACCATTAAGCGTAGAAGCCCCCTATCCATTTCCGCAATGCGAGGACTTCATCCTTTACTTGCAGGAGTGGGCAAAGAGAATGCTTCATTTGACAGAAGCGACCGACCTAATAATATTGTTATAGTGAGAGATGAGAACGACAACATCTTATCAGAAGAACAAATTGCTGAGTTGTTAGCCGGAAAAGACAGAAGTGTAAGCAGAAAATGGATTCCCGACCAACGCAGAGCCTCTGGGCTTTTTATTCAGGATATGGCAATAGATTTGCGAAGGCTGTTTTCTGTTACTATCAATCAACTTGAGCCGGAAATAACAGAACAAACATTAAATGAGCTGAGAGAAAACGGCTGGATAGAGAGTGAAAATGTGTTTGGCAAATGCCTGGTAGCACCTAAAGAAATGAGAGAAAAACTTATTCCTGCTCTTGCGAACGCTATAATCAACTGGACGATCACATCCAATCAGTCCCGCACGTTTAGCCTCATGGAAACTCTGGCTGTTTCAATCAGTGAAAATGCCAACAAAATAGCCGGAAGTATCCGTGCGAAACTTAGCCACGAAGATGAAAACAAGGCTATTCCTATAATTGAAGAAGAAATGGATGGAGTTGAGACTTATGTAACCTTATCCGCGGCAGGCTACGTCCTTACTAAAAAAGAAACTGCGGATGCTCTTGACAAAGCAGAACAAAGCCTAATTGATAAGATGCTGGCGTTTGATTATGAAAACCAAATGTAAGAAGTTTATTAGCTGTATTTGAAATTATTAATGGGTAGGTGCAATTAAGTTTGCATGGAAATATTCGCTTAATCAAATTGATAATAAAATATAATAGCTTTTTTAAACATAACTTTCAATTCTTCTAGACCTCCAGTGTTTTTTAGGAGCAATGATTACTTAAAAATTAAACCTTGAAGGTTCCAAAAACCTTCAAGGTTTAATTAATACACACACACACCAATACACATAACCGGCACACATTTCAATTATTATTTTATTTGCCACAGAAAACTTTGGCTATTTGCAAATGGGAT
>CAZRNU010000054.1:0-18846 GCA_964601515.1 uncultured Bacteroidales bacterium
TTTTTTTTATTAATTAATAAGCTTAATAAATTCTTTATACATAATACCCCCATCAATATCATTGCTGATAATCAATTCATCATTTGAAAGTTTAATAACATCCCATTCTGTATTATATGAATCAATTGACGTTCCTTCTATATTAAGATATGTTCCAAAAACACCCCAATCTAGAAAGAAAGTTCCTTGCTCATAAATCCAAGAATCTTCAGGATTAGACCTTTCATACCTTATTATTGTAAAATTGAAGTCGATAAAATGCCATTCTTCAACCATTGTGCTGTTAATGTCAACAACATCTACCCACTCCCACTTTCCCTCAAGACGTTCTTCGTATTTTTTTGTGCATCCGCCTAGCAATATTAGTAGGGCGAACAAAATAAATATTGATTTTTTAATTGAAATTTTCATAATTATTTTTTGTTTTTCACAAAGCAAAAATAATAAAATTAGGAACATATAATTATTTTATCTTCAAAACAATAACTTTTAAATAAAAAATAATAATTATACCTGTAAATGTAAAAGTTCAAAACAATTTTACCACTTCATAGACATAAAAATGTTTCGTTTTTTTTGTAGTTTTACAAAAAATTGAAACAATAGTTCTAAAGATTTATCATATATGACTGAAATTAAAGAAAAGAAAACACCACTAGTAACATTTCCCCTTGATGAAATGGTTAGGTTGGTAAAATCATTTACTTCGCAAAAGCTAGCTTCATTGCTTGATGTAACAGATCTTAAAGCAGACACTCAAGAACCAAAGATTTTGAAAATGGCAGAGTGGGCTAAGTCGCTTAACTGTGCTTCCGTGTGCGTCAATCCGGTTGATGGCTCTGACATTCTTCCATTGGCCTTAAAGGGTTCTAAGGTAAAAGAATGCTATGTAATTGACTTTCCACTTGGGAAGCTAGACATAGAGATGAAAGCAGTTCAAACATCATATGTTGTTAAAAAGAGCAGAGAGCTTAGAGATGAGGGAAAAGGGAAAATGGAACTGGATATGGTTATAAATGTAGGTCGTTTTAAAAAGGACCCGAATTATGCTCTTGAAGAAATAAATGCAGTTTGTGAAGCAGCAGACGGAGAGCCTGTTAAAGTTATCGTTAGATCTTCCGAGCTTACAGTTAAAGAAATTTATACTGTTTCTGAGATTGTTGCTCAATCAAAGGCTGCATTCATCAAAAACTCTACAGGCATGGATGCCTATGGTGCTCTACCCGAACATATGAAAATTATGAGAGAGGTTGTTGGCAATAAGAAAGGAGTAAAATCATCGGGAGGTGTTTCAGATGCAGCTACTGCTATGAGGTTAATTTATGCATCTGCAAGAGATGAATCTTTGCAAAAACCTGAACTTTTTAGGATTGGAACAAGTTCTCCATTAAACATTGTTTCAACATTCGGCTGGCTTGAAAAAGCCCCTGAACACTGGCTAGGTGCAGGTATAATTCCATGTAAGATATGCCCTTTCTACCACAACACAAAACTGCGTGTTGAGCTCAGAGAGGAAGCAAACTCTTGGTGCAGAGAGTGCATTCACAACCATTATCTCATCAATAAAGATTTTTAGAAAGCTGATGAGATTTTTTTAAGAATTTAGTATAAACAAAAATATATAAAACAATGACTGTAAAAGGCGGATATCACGGAAAGCTGTTAAGAATTAATTTAACCGAACGTACAGCTAAAACAGAAGATATACCCGACAAGTTTCTTGTCGATTATATTGGAGGAAGAGGACTAGGGGCTAAATTGCTATATGACGAAACACCAAAAGGCACCAATCCACTCGGTCCTGAAAATAAATTATACTTCGTTACCGGCTCTCTCAACGGAATAAATGCTCCAACAACTAGCAGATACACTATTGTTACTAAAGCACCTTTGTCAGGAACCATAACAAGCTCAAGCTCCGGTGGTCACTTTGGACATTCAATGAAAGCAACCGGATTTGATGTAATTGCAATTGAAGGCAAAGCATCAAGTCCTGTTTATATTTCAGTCAATAACCAAAATGTTGAAATCAAAGATGCCAATCATCTTTGGGGCAAGGATGTACATGAAGCTACAGACGTTTTAATAAAGGAATATGGAGATAAGGCAGGAATTGCAGCTATTGGAATTGCAGGCGAACAACAAGTGCTACTTGCTTCAATTATGAATGAAAAAAACCATGCTGCAGGGCGTTCAGGTATTGGCGCTGTTCTTGGCTCAAAAATGCTTAAAGCATTGATAGTAAATGGCGACACAAAAACCCCTTCTGCAAGCGATGAAGCTGTTAAGGAAGCAATAGCAGAGTGGCGAAGATATATAGGTGAAGCTCCTTTAACAAAAGACGTTCTTAAAGAATACGGAACTCCTGTTTTGGTTAATGTTATTAATAACCTTGGCGCATATCCAACAAAAAATTTTCAGGATGGGGTATTTTTAAATTATCCTTCTACATCTCCTGAAACATTCAAGGAATTGCACTTCGTTAAAAGATCTCCTTGTCATGGTTGCCCAATAGGATGTGCAAGAATAACTCAAACAGTTAAAGCACAAGGAAAGGGACCTGAATATGAAACAATCTGGGCTTTCGGAGGTCTATGCCTTGTTGAAAATCTTGAAAAAATAATACATGCAAACTATGCCTGCAATCAATACGGCCTTGATACAATTTCAACCGGAAGCACAATAGCATGTGCAATGGAGCTTTCAGAAAAAGGGTATTTTGATAAAGAAGCAATGGATTTAATGAATAAAGCTCTGGGCAGAGATCTTAAATTTGGTGATGAAGATGCAATTGTTATCCTTTCAGAAAAAATAGGAAAAGCAGAAGGTATCGGAAAAATATTGGGAATGGGCTCAAAACGTTTGGCTGAAAAATACGGACATCCTGAGTTGTCTATGACGGTAAAAGGATTGGAAATTCCGGCATACGACCCAAGGGGATTACAAGGCATGGCGCTTTCTTACGCAACATGTAATAGAGGTGGATGCCACCTTAGAGGCTATCTTGTTGGAGCAGAAGCAATTGCGACTCCTTTCGAAATAGACAGATTTTCGTCTCAAGGCAAACCCGGATTAGTTAAGCTTTTCCAAGATAATACTGCTGTGATTGACTCTTTAGGAGCCTGCATTTTCACCCAATTTGCACTTAATCCTGACCACTATGCTATGTTGTGGGCTGCTGTAACCGGTATTCCAACATCAGGAGATGAAATGCTTAAAAAAGGTGAAAGAATTTGGAATCTTGAAAGATTATATAACATCAGAGAGGGATTCACAATTGCCGATGATACACTTCCGGGTAGAATACTTAATGAACCATTTAAATTTGGTCATTCTAAAGGAAGAAAAATTGATTTAAGCGCAATGCTGGCCGAGTATTTTAAACTTCGGAATTGGACTTCAAATGGTGAAGTTTCGAAGGAAAAAATATCTGAACTGGGATTATAATCCAGGTTGAGTTAAAAGGAGGCGTTAATAATAGCGCCTCTTTTTATTTTAGGTATATCACCTAATTAATTAGGCAAGGTAATTGCTTACTTTTGAGAATTAATAAACCTTTCTGCATTATGAAAACAAAAACATTAATGACAATAGTACTTTCTTTCATTTTTTCTGTCAATATAATTGGTCAAACAGGAATTGTAATTGACAGAGGAGGAAAATCATATAAAACAGTAAAAATTGCAGGAATAGAATGGATGACCGAAAATCTTGCTTTTAAATCTTCAACGGGTTCTTATTGGATACTTAATGATGATGAAACCAATATTAATAAATTTGGCTATTTATATAATTGGGAAACTGCCCAGAATGTATGTCCTTATGGCTGGAGACTTCCTGAAAAAAATGATTTTCAAACGCTGCTTGATTCTTTGGGTTGGACCCCTTCAAAACAGTTTGAATCATTGATTGTGGGCGGCGAGAGCGGCTATGAAGCTCTTTTTGGGGGATGGAAACATTTAGATGGAGATTATAGAAATGCTGATCAGAATTCATTATGGTGGACATCGGCTGAATTTGATGAAACAAATGCTTGGGCATTAGGTATGAGCAAAAATCGTAAAGGTGCTCTTATTGGATATCATAACAAAGAACATGGTTTTTATGTTCGTTGTGTAAGAGTGAAATAGATTAAATATTAATTTGATGTCTTTATAAATTTAGAGACTAATATTCTATCTTCAGTCCTTGCAGTTAGTATATAAACTCCCTGCTTAAGGCTTCCAATATTTAGAGTGTAATTGTTATTATTAACTGTCTTTTCAAATATAAGACCTCCTTGAATATCAAACACACTCAAACTTAATATTTCTAAATCAGCATTAACATTCAAGAACTTTGAAGCCGGATTTGGATATAAAATAAGTTGATTATTGTTGTCGGCAAGTAGCATATCTTCAACAATATTATTGCCATCCACATTAAAAATGGCAGTGTTTTGCTGCGACAAACTATAGCCATCGTAAACAATATAAACCAAAGAATCAGTTCCGATAAATCCCGGTTTAGGGCTATATGTAAAAGAGCCATCATTATTCAGAATTACAGAACCATTAATTGGATTACGGATTAAAAGGCTAACCAAATAATCACCATCAATATCAAAATCATTAGATAGCACTCCGGATTCTGCATCAACAATTACAGGAAACGTTACATCCGAAAAGAAAAATGTATCTCTTACAGCAATTGCCGGCGTATTAAATTCATGCAAACGATCTTTCATAACCCAATATGATGTTTTAAATCTTTCCTGAAGATTTGCCAGATCAAGGGCATTCCATGTATTCCATAAAAATCTTGAATCTGCTTCATACCAGTTTTCGTTGTACAAAACAGAAAGTGCAATGCCATCTGACATTAGCTCCTCCGTTGCAGGAGTCTCTCTATCATCATGCAGAACTTTTAATTGGTCCGGTGCAACAAAGTTCAGATATGACCAAGGAATTCTGATTTTAATACTTTCATCAGAAATAATAACTGCATCTTTGGATGATACCGGCTGAAAATCATAATTCAATTGTAAATGCCCAATATACTGAACATCAGAATGGGAGAAGTTATTTTTTATCCTTACTATTTGCCATGGAGCTCCATCAGAAACTATTGATTGATATTTTTGTTCAGGCTCTGATATTCCATGCCAAATTCCAAAAATATCATACGCTTCTGTAACGTAAAGATTTGCGCTATAATTTGTAATGTGCAAAACAAACTCAGCTCTGTGATTAGGAATAGTTTCTCCTGAAGGGATTATTGATTCTCCCAAATTTTCATCATAAGTATCTATTGCTAACCATAATTCATCGGGAATATTTAAAGGATTTTTCAATCCAATTTCAATTTCAAAAAATGTATAATTGGCATCAGCTTTAATGTTTGAAATATCAGAGCCTTCATTAAACTCAGCAACAACACTTAGTTGAGATTCTTTTTCAAAAGCTTTTAATCCATAGTTTTGTTCTGCTGAGGCTATATTGTGCCAAACAACTCGACTTTCAGCATTATAATCAACAGGATCTGTTACCCAGGTTCTTTTAAACCATTCATCAATCCAGGCAAACTGAATTCCGCCCCCGCATCCGGCAACTCGTTGAGAATTAAGCATTCTGATATTTGTGTTTCCCATATTAAATTCATCGAAACCACCATGATTCATACCTGATGTTGCATAATGAGCAATAACCCAGCTTGACGGCACTCCATATTCTGCAATTATAAGAGGAATTCCTTTATAATGCTGTTTGAGCTCGGTAAGATATCCCAGATAACTATTTGGTCCATAATTATCTGTATAATGCTGATAAGATGACTGCTGACTAACAAAATCCGGGTAGTAAGGATATGCGTGGTAGCTGATAAAAAATCCTGCCGGTGCATTTACTTTTTCAACTTTTGATAAATCTATTTGAGCTATATCCTCTTCAGTAAATACTTCCTCAGGATGATGAAGAGGATCAAGGGTTGGCCAGCTTGATACACTTACAGGTCTTTGAGTATTATAACTATTATATTGGTAACTAACAGTATAATCTATCATTTCAGTAAACCAAGACTCAGAAGGCGACGCTTCATTTATTGAAAAATGATTCCCCGAATAACTGTTTACCAATGAATTAATTTCATCTGTCGTGATTACTTCAATCGGGTGTACTTCTCTCCCAATAATAAATCCCATACACCATTTTGAGACATCCGTTGAAAATAAACCATATGCCTTACCAAATCTGTGAGGAATCTCCCTATTCCCGTGCACACAATCGATATTTTCTTCAATCTCATTTTTGAAAGCATCTGAAAGAAAATACAGGTCGTGATTATATTCCGGATATTCTTCTTCAAGCCAAACGCCTTGAAAAAAGAGCAAAGGATTGTGTGGGTTTGCAATATTAAAAGAATCAAGCACTTCGTAGAATCTTGGATAATGCAGAGTATAAAGCCTAATTACATTGAATCCTGCTTGTTTGATTTCTGAAAACCATCTTCCATAATCAGCTCTGGAAGCAACCAACTCACCCGGGAATGTTCCGGGTTTCGAAACACCTAAATTCATTCCCTTAATAAAGACGGGGACATATTCGGTTCCGTTCCAAATTGTTAGGTGTAAGCTGTCAGTTGAATAGGGAATAGAATGATCATAAAACTGCTGTGCAGAAACTCTAACAGAGGCGATAAACAAAATCCCAAAAAAAAGAAGGCTTTTCATTGCAAATCGATTGCTATTATTTATTAATGAAATTAACCACAATATCTTTATATTGCTTGTCTTTTTGTATAATATGAGACACAAACCATTTTCTCATAAAATCCAATATTTTTTCCGACAGCATAGGGTTTTCATAATCTAATTCTGTTTTAAGCTGATTAACTCTTGAAATAAACATTTTATGCTGTTCAATGTGTTCTTCTATGCTTGCAAAACCTGAGTGTTTCATAAGATCTTCTTCAAATGAGAAATGACTTTGAAAATAGTCCTCAAGTTTTTGAATTATTTCTTTGTGTTGGTCGAAATTTGCTGAATCTAAAAGATTTGCAGCATTATCAAGCATTTCAAGAAATCCTTTGTGCTGGTCATCGATTTCTTTTATCCCTAATGAATAAACATCTGACCAGCTGTTGCGTGAATTGTTAGAGTTGTTTGTCATTGTTGTTTTGTTTTAAATCAAATCCTTTTCTTGTCATTTTTCCCCATCCTTTTTTGTTTCTGTTTATAAAGAAATCGTAATTCCCAATAAGAGCAAAAGTAACATTCATTGGGTGATAAATTAAAATCTCAAAAATAGATATAAGAAATATTTTCATGAGAAACTTATACCCTTTATACCTGCCAAAAATGTATTTTTCATAAAAAACAGCGAATGAAGAATAGAGCAAAGAAAAGGAAAAAACCAATAAGGTGAACAGTAAAAAATAGTTCATGTTAATATTGCCTAACGCAAACATCACACCAAAATAAACAATACCAACAGCCTCAATAACAGGCCCAAGCCATTCAAAGAACAACCAGAAAGGGTAGCTAATAAGTCCTATTCTGCCATATTTTTTATTAAAAAACATATTTTTATGTTTCACAAGAGTATCAATAAGCCCTCTTGTCCACCTGTTTCTTTGTCGTGACAGAACTTTAACTGTTGAAGGAACCTCTGTCCAGCAAAGTGGATCAGGGATAAAAGCTACTTTATACTTTTGTTTGGCAACAGTGTGCATATACTTTCTCATTCTAACTACAAGCTCAAGGTCTTCACCAACTGTAGTGCGATCATATCCTCCAACTTTTATCACAATATTTCTGTCGAACAACCCAAAGGCTCCGGAAATAATCAATAATCCATTAATTTTACTCCAAGCCATTCTGCCAAGTATAAAAGCTCTGAAATATTCTAAAATCTGGAACTTGGCGAGCAGGTTTTTAGGAAATTGAACATTAACAATCCTTCCATCCTCAATTTCACATGAGTTTGCAACTCTGATAACTCCTCCGGAAGCAATAACCTTTTTACCTCCTTCCTCTTCCAGAAAAGGCTTTACCATTCTAAGAATTCCATCTTTCTCAATTATACAATCAACATCAACGCCTAGAAATAAATCCGACCTTGAAATATTTATTCCGGCATTTAACGCATCTGCTTTCCCCCCATTGTCTTTATCAATAAAAACAAGATTCGAATATGCCGGATTAAGTGATTTATAAATACCTCTTACTTTTTCGGTTTTAATATATTCTTCATAGGTGTAATTAACTTTCGTGAGATTATAATGTTTTATAACTTTATCAATAGTGTTGTCGGTGCTGCCATCATTTACTATTATAACCTCCAGATTCGAATATTGCAATGAAATTAAACTTCTTATATTTTCAATAATACTTTTTTCTTCATTATAAGATGGTGCAATGATTGAAACCGAAGGCAGAACTTTATAACTTGAAATGCTGTTGAAATCAAAAAACTTATTTCTTTTTGTATAAAAGCTAAGTTCAAAACTTGATAGTATTCCAATAATTATATATGATAAAAACAACACTCCCCCATAAATCAGGAAGAACATATTGAAATAAAAATGAAATGTATTGTAAGTGTCCATTTTACTAATTATTATTTAAATCTATAACTTCTTTGATAGCCATTAAAACGTCAGGGTCTTCAGAAATTAAAAAATCAGCAATGCTGTCGAAATTATCCTTAAAAAGAATTTTCATGGCTTCAACTTTAACAGGCAAAGAAACAATGTTTATTGATTTTTTTAAAAACTCAAGATATCTAACATCCTTAATCTTATATGAGTTTTTGAGTATTTTGAGCTGTATGTCGTCCGACTCAGCTTGAAACTTATTTAGAATTTCTTCCAGAGCTTCATCCGGACTTGCAAGCTCAAGATAAGAATCCCACGCCAACTCACGCAATTGATCATCATCATTTTCCAAGTGACCAACCAACAGATCTTTTGTTTCTTCTCTTTGTCTGAATTTTGACAGCAATATTCCAATTATCGCTTTACGTTTTAGGCTTGATAGTAACAAATCATTATAATCTATTGTCATTTTAGCGTTCTTAATAACTGCATTCACTATTACATTTATATCAAGCATGGAAAGATTGTGTTTCTTTCCAATAAACTCAGCAAGCTCCTTTTCGTCCTCCATAAGTCTGATTATTGCAGCATACGCTTCCGTTCGTTGCGCAAAGTTTTCTACATCTGCATATTTATGAATTCTCCTATTATATCTATCGTTTCGTATTCGCAAATAGGAAATAATTCTCATAGCAAGAATTCTATCGCTTAAATTGAATGAGTAAAGAAATTTATCAATCTTATCATACAGCCCAACGCCAATAAGCAGATTTTTAAAATCACTACTATGATTAACAGCTACAGTTTCTTGAATTTTTGTAATTGCTGCATAGAACGCTTCAATTTCGGCTTTGGATTTTGTAAAATTGTTAACTCTTCTGTAGAACGATCTCTTTTCAAACATCTTTTTATACTTATCGGTATAAAGATAATTTGTAATCATATTTACAAATAATTGTCTGAGGTGATCACTTTTCTTCTGTGCTTTTTCTCTTTTATAAGTAAAGTAAACACTAAGCATTATAAAGATAAAAACGCCCAATAAGCATAGAGAAATCAGATAAAAAATTAATATCATCCACCAGTTGTAAATATCATAAATCGGATTTGATAAATGAAGGCCAAGAATATTTACTTCAGGCAAATATAAAAACATCAAAATCAGCAAGGGCGAAACCACAGCCAATGACCTAAGGCTAAGCTTAAGATAATGCTTTAAATATATGGGTATAATGTAGTACATTTTAAAATTTGTGTTTAAATAAAACTTCTAATAACAACCTGTTTCTATATAAATCATCAGGCATTTCTTCATACGCATATCCGGCAGAAATTCTCAGTTCGTTTTTTAGAGCAATTCTAATGCTTCTTTCCAACTTTATTCTGTAATTGCCAAGCCATAAAGATTCATAAACTTCAGTTGAAGCTCTTTCGTCTGGAGAATTACCATAAGCAAGTTCTAATCCCCAAAAATTATAGTTTTTAGAGAAGACTCTATAGTTAAAAACAGCGGCTAAAGAGCTATTCCCCTTGCTAATTGCATAATAAGGTCTAACGGCTGCCCATGAATTGCCAAAATATTTCCCAAGATGACCGGTAATAATATATGCTTCCACATTTTCAAAAAGCAATGCTCTCGACCCAATACTAACTTCAAAACCGGGATTAAAAGGAATATAATACTCTAATCCTATTCGGTGATCGGGAAATAAACTGTTGAAAATTCCAAATCCATAATTTGCATTAAGGTAATGACGATTTTCAAAACTTTGATAATAATCAGCCTCCAATTGCAAATCATATTTGTCAAATCTGTTGGCAATATTTGTTCTAAGAATATAAACGCTTTTTCTATGTTTAAAACCATATTCAAGAAATACTGTATGATGCAGCGGAAAAACTTCATTGTCGGTAATATCTAGCGAATAAAAAGCTGAAATGAACTTATTATGTTTCAAATCATTTATTTCTAAATACAACAACCTTAGTTCGTTATCTTCAAGGTAGGATACTTCATTTTCTAAAACATCTAAAGCTTCATTATAACGACCAAGTGCCTTTAAGCCCAATGCTTTTTTCAAAACAACATCCCGATTATTTGCATATCCTTTGCTTTCGGCCAAATCCAACACTCTTAAAAGTTCGTCATATTGTTGCGACCACAATAAAACATTTAGCCATGAACTATAAAGTTCTTCGCTGTCGGGATTTATCAGATACGCCTTGTTTAAATATAATATTGAATTGTTATAATCCTTTTGCCAAGCAAATACATTAGCAATAAAAACAGCCACATCTGCCCTATCGGGATAATTTTCAAAAACCTTTTTAGCTAAAACAATAGCTTCTGTATATTCAAGTTTTTGTGAATGAATAATAGCCTCCGCAAACAATGAATCTGAATTGTTTTGCGAGATTAACAGCATTGATATTGTAGAAAAAACTATTGTAATTATTAATTTCTTCATTTTTTTACTTGTCTTTGTTTATTAATTGATGATTCTATCTGCTTAATCAGCTGATCGGGTACTACAGGCTTTTTAAAGAAAAAATTAGCTCCATTTTGAAATGACTTTTCTTTGTCTATATCAATATTGCTAAAGAAAAACACAGGAGCAACAATCTTTTTATCCAGCCTTAATAATGAAATTATTTCGTGGTTGGCGGCTCCCATAATAGTGTTGTCTAGCAAGACAATATCAAAGTTTTCAGAAATCTCAATATCTCTAACCTGCGACAATGACTCACATTTTAAAACATCAACAGAACTAAAGTTGTTGAGTAAAAATCGGTATATAATAGACCCAAAGACAAAATCCTCAGTTATTTGTAATACTCTTATTTTTGTTGTATTCATAATTTTTTTATTAAACTTACAAAACCAGTCAAAGCCTGATTAATGTTTAAAACTAGAGACTAAACAAGAATATTTGTGCTTTGTTTAGAATAATTATAAATAAATTTATAATTAGCTATGACGCTGGAAGTTCCTCATTTTTCGAAAGCTTCCAGGTCCATATACCTTATTTCCCTTATTCCCTTATCCCCCTCCATCAGAAATTCAACCTTTATAACCCCGATAATTGCACTAAACCAAAGCGCTGTGCTATGCATTGTTTTAATAACAAAAATGTTTATTGTCAGCGCAACGGAGAAGGTGGTTTGTTGTAGAGACGCTATGTACTGAAAATTCGCTTTTAACAACCTATTCTTAATTTAAACGTGATCCTTTACTACGTTCAGGATTACAAGCCTTCAATTAAAAGTGTGAGGGGAAAAGGGCTGTTGCCACTTAATAGTTATTAAAAAAACAAAGCCCTGCAAACATTTGTATTTACAGGGCTTTTACTTGTTTTCGAAGCTCCTCCTCTAGGACTTGAACCTAGGACCCTCTGATTAATCCCGACTCGTCGGGACTCTAACCAACTGAGCTAACTCTCCTGCAGGCTTTTCAGAATGGATAAGCATTTCAATATATAGCCGGCTTTTCTGCTTTTTTATCAATCTTTCATACTTCATGGCAGTTGATCTGCAGCTACCAGATTCAAATAAAGCTTTAAGTACCCATGGCCTATGTTTAGATGTAAAAGTTACTCTTTCTGAGATATTATGTTCGCTTAATCTGCGGTCAATATTGTCAGTATAACCTACATAGTACCTGTCTGAACTTGCCGAGTAAATAATGTATATGTAGAACATTTTTAAAGTAAAAAAGCCACTCACAAAAATCTTCTGTAAGTGGCTGGTTTAGAAGCTCCTCCTCTAGGACTTGAACCTAGGACCCTCTGATTAATCCCGACTCGTCGGGACTCTAACCAACTGAGCTAACTCTCCTGCAGGCTTTTCAGAATGGATAAGCATTTCAATATATAGCCGGCTTTTCTGCTTTTTTATCAATCTTTCATACTTCATGGCAGTTGATCTGCAGCTACCAGATTCAAATAAAGCTTTAAGTACCCATGGCCTATGTTTAGATGTAAAAGTTACTCTTTCTGAGATATTATGTTCGCTTAATCTGCGGTCAATATTGTCAGTATAACCTACATAGTACCTGTCTGAACTTGCCGAGTAAATAATGTATATGTAGAACATTTTTAAAGTAAAAAAGCCACTCACAAAAATCTTCTGTAAGTGGCTGGTTTAGAAGCTCCTCCTCTAGGACTTGAACCTAGGACCCTCTGATTAACAGTCAGATGCTCTAACCAACTGAGCTAAGGAGGAGTATATTTTTATTTCTTTTTTTTCCGCCTGACCCTCTGATTAATCCCGACATGTCGGGACTCTAACCAACTGAGCTAAGGAGGAATTTTCGAATTAATAAAAGAACTTTTCAAAATTCGAGTTGCAAATGTAGTAAAAATTTTATTCAACAATAAAGTTTTGAAAAAAATTTTCATTATACAAGTTCAATTTTTAGAATTCCATTTACTACATTTTAATATAAACGTGTCATAAACTTTTGAATTCAAGAATAATAACTGTTGCATGCATAATTATATTTGTTGAATATTATAATTGACTCAAAAAACTTCAAGTAATTTTATTCACTAATTTTGTGTGATTGATAATTATTTATTATGGAAAAACTTACAAAAATTGTAGCTACAATTTCTGACAAGCATTGCGAGCCCGAATTTCTAGAGGCGCTGGTAGAAGAAGGGGTTAATGTTATTAGAATCAACACGGCTCATCAAACTCCTGAGCAAAGCATTAAGGTAGTTCAAAACATACGAAGTGTAACTAATAAAGTTCCGGTTTTAATAGATACCAAAGGGCCTGAGATTAGAACTGTGGCCTCATCCAATGATGTTGTTGTTACTATTGGGGAAACTATAAAACTATCAGGAGAAAAAGGTAAACAATCAGATCAATCTTGTATATATGTTGACTGTTCTGATATTGTTGACTTGCTTGACATCGGGAAATGTATTATGATTGATGACGGGGAAATAGAATTGGTGGTGGCTGAAAAGTTTGATGATTACTTGGTATGCAAAGTGATGAATAGTGGCTTAATCAAACAAAGGAAAAGTGTTAATCTGCCGGGAACCGCCGTAAACCTTCCAAGTCTTACAGAAAAGGACCGTACATTTATACAGTTTGCGATAGATCACAACATTGCATATATAGCACATTCATTTGTAAGAAACAAAGAAGATGTGCTTGAAATCCAAAGAATTCTTGACAGGCAAAACAGCAGGGTTAAGATTATTGCAAAGATTGAAAATCAGCAGGGCATAGATAATATCGATGAAATTCTTGACAATGTTTATGGTATAATGATTGCCCGTGGCGACCTTGCGATAGAGGTTCCCGCTGAAAAAATTCCCGGAATTCAAAAAATGCTTATTGATAAATGCATCAGGCAGAAAAAGGTTGTAATTGTTGCCACACAGATGCTGCACAGCATGATAAACAATCCAAGACCTACAAGGGCAGAAATTTCTGACATAGCAAATGCTGTTTTTTTTGGAACAGATGCAATAATGCTAAGCGGAGAAACTGCGATGGGCAAATATCCGGTTGAGGCTGTTAAGATTATGACTAAAACTGCCATAGAAGCGGAGAAAGTTAGGTCTATGGTTTTTGACGGAGAAATTCTTCCTCACGACAATAAAGTTTCTGTATTTTTATCGAATACCGCAGTGAGATCGATAGAAGAGCTAAATACAAAGGCGATAATTACTGATACAGACACCGGAAAAACAGCACGTTACCTCGCTGCATTTAGAGGCAAAACAACAATATATGCACAATGCTATGATGAGCGCGTGGTTAGGGAGTTGGGCATTGTTTATGGCGTTTATGCTGATTATATGGAGGTTGAAACTTCAAAAAAACAATTTATCAAAACAACAATAAATAGGCTAATAGATAGAGGCGAAATAAACCCTGATAGTTTAATAGCAGTTTTGGCAGGTAACTTCGGCAAGAAAGCCGGGCCATCATTTGTTGAAATTAGCACTGCTTCAAATCTTTTAAGCTCATAGTTGTTGAGAAAAATAGTATTTTTGCTCGTTATTTAATTTCAAAAAGGCAAGCAGCATGGCAATTGACATCAAAAAGCTAACACGGGATGATATCCGGACTGCTATTCAGGAGGGTCAAAATGACTTCTTAAAAGAGGTTATTGAAGAACTATATCCGGCAGATATTGCCGAGATAATGGACGACCTTTCACTGGATGAAGCCAAGCATTTCTTTTCTTTACTTTCAAAGGAAGAGGCTGCCACCGTTTTGATGGAGTTGGAAGAGGATGTAAGGGAAGATTTTCTTGATGCTTTTTCAACTCAAGAAATTGCTCAACTTTTTGTTGACAATCTCGACTCTGATGATGCTGCCGACCTTATTAATGAGCTTCCCGATGAGAAAAGAGAAGAGATTCTTTCTCATATTGAAGATAGACAGCAAGCACAAGATATTGCAGACCTTCTAATTTATCCCGACAACAGTGCCGGTGGTTTAATGGATAAGGAATTTATCAAGGTAAATGCAAACTGGCACGTGGTAACCTGTATTCGTGAAATGCGTAAGCAAGCAGAAGAAGTTGAGCATGTTTATACTGTATATGTTGTTGATGATGATGGAGTTTTAAAAGGGCTTCTCTCTTTAAAACAATTATTAATTGCTTCTCCAAGAGATAAAATTGCAACACTCTTTAATCCTGATGTTATTTCAGTAAAAGCACTGCAGTCCGGAGAAGAGGTTGCTTCTATCATGAATAAATACGACCTTGTGGTATTACCTGTTGTGGATGAGATAGGAAGGCTTATTGGGCGAATTACAATTGATGATGTTGTAGATTTTATTAAAGAGGAAGCAGAGAAAGATTACCAGCTTATGTCGGGTATTAGCCACGATATAGAATCAAAAGATAAAATCTGGGAATTGATGCAAGGAAGACTCTTCTGGCTGATAGTTGCTTTATTTGGAGGAATAATCGGGTCAAGAGTGATTTCAAACTATGAAGACCAAATAAGCATTTATCCCGAAATGGCATTCTTTATGCCATTAATTGCGGCAATGGGCGGAAATGTAGGAGTGCAGTCTTCAGCATTGATTGTTAAAGGTCTCGCAAATAACTCTCTTACTGCGGGTGGAATTATGCCAAAACTAGCCAAAGAATTATCGGTTGGCTTGTTTAATGGGTTAGTTTGCTCAAGTCTGCTGCTCGGATATAGTCTGTTGTTTGCAAATTCATTCCCTTTAAGCATGACAGTGAGCGTTGCCCTTTTATCTGTGATTATTTTCGCGGCTATGTTTGGTACATTTGTGCCATTGGCGCTCAACAAGCTTAAAATTGACCCTGCTCTTGCAACAGGTCCATTCATAACTACCTCAAATGATATTGTTGGTCTTTTTATCTATTTTATGATTGGAAGGCTGATGTATGGGGTGTTTTAAAATTTTTTATTTCATAAAAAAATAGTGTTATTTTTGCAGCAATAACCAAGAACTAATTAAACATTGGAAGATTCACCTGATTTATATTGTTTTATACTGACAAATGTTCTATCCGTATTTAGCCAATTCTCTGCCAATAGTATTATTGCATTGGTAATTATTTTACTTCTTTTGTTTTTATCTGCAATGATTTCGGGCTCTGAAATTGCCTATTTCTCATTGGATCATAATAATATTGATGAAATCAAAAAGAAACCCGGAAAAACCGGCGGGATGGTTTTACGATTGATAGAAAAACCCAAATGGCTTCTTTCAACTATTCTTACTGCAAATACCGTTATAAACATTGCAATCATTATACTCTCGTCATACGTAATGGGCAGTTTATTCGATTTCAGCGAGCACCCTTTATTGGGATTCTTTATACAAGTAATTTTGGTAACATTTCTTATTCTTCTTTTCGCTGAAGTATTACCAAAGCTTTATGCCAAGCAACATGCAATGAGGTTTGCTGCTATTATGTCGTTGCCTTTACTGTTGCTTAAAACCTTTTTTTATCCTCTGAGTGCAATTCTTGTTTATTCTACTAACATTATAGACAGGCGCATTGCTAGAAAAAGACCTAATATAAGCATGCATGAACTTAGCCATGCCTTAGACATAACATCGGGCCACGACCCTGAAGACAATAAGAAGTTTCTTAAAGGAATTGTACAGTTTGGAAATATCTATGCCAGAGAAATAATGAAATCCCGCATGGATGTTGTTGCTGTCGATATTTCGACAGCATTCAAAGAGCTTAAGAAAATAATACTTGAATCAGGATACAGCAGAATCCCTGTTTATAAAGACACTTTCGATAACATTGAAGGAATATTATACATTAAAGATCTTCTACCTTTTCTTGAAGAAGAAGACGATTTTCAATGGCAAAAACTTATTAGAAGCAGCTTTTATGTTCCGGAAAGCAAAAAGATTAATGACCTTTTAAAAGAATTTCAAGAAAAGAAAATTCACCTAGCAATTGTTGTGGATGAATATGGTGGAACTTCCGGCATAATCACTCTTGAAGATATTATGGAAGAAATTGTGGGTGAGATAAAAGATGAGTTTGACGTTGAAGAAACAATCTATTCTAAAATAAACGAAAATACATACATGTTTGAGGGCAGAACCTTACTTAAAGATTTTTGCAAAATTACAGATACCGATTATGTGCTTTTTGATAGAATTAAAGGTGAAGCAGATAGTATTGCCGGACTTATTTTGGAAGTTAAGCAAGATATGCCATTTAAAGGTGAAAAAGTAAATTATGAATGTTTTGAGTTTGAGGTTGATGCTGTTGATAAAAAAAGAATTAAAAGGGTTAAGGTAACAATATTGAAAAAAAAGTAAAAACTCATTAAATGATAAAAAAGGTTGTTTTATATGTTGTTTTTATCTGGATTGCTTATTCTTGTGGTGAGAGCTATTCCCCTAGACCAAGAGGATTTTTTAGGATAGATTTGCCTGAAAAAGAATACAGAAAATTCGACTCAATATTTCCATATAAATTTGAATACCCTGTTTATTCAATTATACAACCTGATTTATCGCCATCTTCAGAGCCATATTGGGCTGATATAAATTTCCCAAGGTTTAATGCAGCTGTTCATCTCAGCTATAAAAAGGTAAGAAGCCTTAAAGATCTTCAGTTGTATTTTGAAGATTCAAGGACTTTTGCCAATAAACAAATTCCAAAGGCAACAGCAATAAGAGAGGGTGTGATTATTAACCCTGAAAAGAAAGTTTACGGGTTGTTTTATGAGATTCAGGGAACCGGAGCAGCATCAACTTATCAGTTTTATCTTACCGACAGTTTGAATCACTTCTTAAGAGGTGCATTATATTTTAATTTCCAGCCCAACAATGATTCCTTGGCTCCTGTAATTGACTTTTTAAAACAGGATATTGAACACCTGATAGAAACTCTAGATTGGAAGTAAATTTTACTTTTTACCTTGAAAGGCCAGAGTTGCCGAGCACAAAACAGAGGAAAGAACTATTGGAATTACTGCGGCATTGTATGCCTGAGGCAGCCAACTCCAGAATATCAGCATCACAACTCCCAATAAAAAGATAAACTTAAAGTATTTTTTACCCCAACTTTTTGAAGAAAAGAAAACAAGTATCGCATTTGTGGGCAATGCCCATAAAAAATTAAAGTTAGGGTTGAATGTAATGTGATCTGTAAATAAAAACAATGGAAGCAATACTATTCCGGTAAATCCAATAACAAACAACCAAGTTTTTGCAACCGCTTTCCTTGTCTTGGGATATGCCACTCCGAAAAAGATCAATACAAAAACAGACCAAAAGAATAATAAAGGAGTAAAAACCCCCGGCTTTTTCTCTTTAAGAGTTTTAGGAACAATCTCTATTTCTTCTAAAACAAGATTTTCCCCATTTTCTTTTTTTGCATGGGCAAGTTGGTTTCTTTCCTTTAATATCAGTTTACTATATTCACTGTGAAAGTTCTTCATGCGAGTATAGGTAGGATACTTGTCTTTAAAAATTTTATTTATAATCATCGATAATTTATAAGAATCAATTAAAAAAGAATTACTAAGGGCTTTTAAAATAAATCCATCTTCTAGCTCATCAGCTTTGTTACTATTACTTATAATCTGTTCTTTGACTTTTTCAAATGCATATCTATCAATTATATTGATTTCTTCTTGCGAGGACATTGACAAATATTTTCTTATGCTTTCTTTCAACTTCTCATCAAATTCGCTAACAGTATCCATCAACATTCCTCTGACATTTAAAATATCCTCTGAACGTTTTACAGCTTTATTGATTAAGTTTCTTGCTTTTTCCGGGAAAAAC